>NZ_DBNGVP010000050.1:0-59838 GCF_057119385.1 Archangium sp.
GTCAGCGTGGGGCAGGCCGGGTGCCAGCCCACCCCGAAGTCCACCAGCACCGCCTCGCCCGTCTCCTGGCTCACCAGGATGTTGGCCTCCTTCACGTCGCGGTGGATGACGCCCGCCTCGTGCGACACCGCCAGGCCACGCGCCACCTCCAGCGCCCGGTCCATCACCTCGCCCAGCGTGCGCCCGGGCGCCAGTCCCCACGTGTCCAGGGTGGGGCCCTCCACCAGCTCCAGCTTCACCCACAGGTAGCGCGGGTTCTCCAGGGGCCACTGCCCCGCGCCCAGCTGACGCACGAGGTTGGGGTGGTTCAGGCGCGCGCCCAGCGCCATCTCCCGCCAGGCGCGCTCGGCCCGCTCGGGGCCCTGGTCCAGGGGCAGCACCTTGAGGGCGGACACGTAGCCGCTCTGGCTGCGCACCCGGTACACCGTGGCGAAGCCGCCACGCCCCAGCACCCCCTCCACCACGTCCCCACCAATCCGGGTGCCCACCGGCAGCGGCGGCGTGTCATCGGGCGGAAGCAGGGCGGCCACTGCGCCGCGGAGAATGGGGTGCTCGGGGCTGGGGGATGGCGGATGTGTGGACACGCGGGGCCTACCTCGGAGGACTCAACGTAGCAGGTTGAGCGGCCCCCAAGGCACGGGACGCCTGGCGCGCCTCGCCTCGCTTCACTCGTTGACGTCAACGATCATCACACACCCACCCACACCACTCATTGACGTCAACGAGTGGTGTACGGCTGACAGCACTCAGACGCGCGAGTCGCCCTCGAGCGGCTCCTGTCCGGAGACGAGCAGCGCGGTGCGCTGGAGGCGCTCGGTGCTCAGCCGCGAGAGCGCCTCGCGCACCCCGGGCTGCACGAGGATGTGCTTCTCGAAGGACTCCCGGTCCAGCCGCAGCAGCGTGCAGGGCGAGTCCGTGCGCACGCTGGCGGTGGCCGGCAGGCCCAGCATCATGGACAGCTCGCCGAACACGTCGCCCTCGCGCAGCATCGGGTACGGGCTGTCCTTCCCATCCGGGTGGCGGTGCGTCACCCGGCACCGGCCCCGGAGGACCAGGTACAGGGCCTCGCCCCGCTGGCCCTGGTTGAGCAGCGTCCTGCCCGCCGGCTGCGTCTCCATCTGGAAGGACTGGGCCGCGGCCTCGCGCTGCTTGGGCGTGAGCGTGGCGAAGAGCTTGTTGCCGCGCAGCACGTTGGCCAGCAGCCGCTCCTGGTGGAAGGAGCGCAGCACCCGCCCCACCGACGCGTCCCGCTGCACCAGCCGCGCCACCATCGCCCGCGTCAGCTCCAACACCACCGTGCGCTCGGCCGCCACCACGCTCGCCAGCCGGGGACTCTTGGACAGCAGCGCCATCTCCCCGAAGAAGTCCCCCTCCCCCATGGCGGCCACCTTGCGCCGCTGGCCCCCCTCCAACTGCCGCACCACGTCCACCCGCCCTTCCACGATGGCGAACATGGACGTGCCCGCCTCCCCCTCCGTGACGATGGCCACCCCCGCCTCGAAGGTCTTCAGCTCCAACCCCTCCAGCAGCGCCACGAAGGACTCCTGGCCCAGCTGCGAGAAGATCGGAATGCGCGGCAGCGCCGCCAGCGCCTCGGGTTGCGCCGCCTTGGACGGCTCGGGCGCCACCGCCACCGGCACCGTGTGGATCATCCGCGCCGGCTGCTCCATGCGCCGCGCGTACAGCTCCGCCAGCATCCGCTGCGTCCGCCCATGCCTCGGGTCGATCTGCAGGATGACCTTGCACAGCGCGATGGCGCGCAGCAGCCAGCCCTGCTTCGCCCACTCACCGGCCACCCCCGCGTAGGCCTCGATGGCCTCCTGCTTGCGGTTCAGCCGCTGCAGCACCTCCGCCACCTTCTGGCGGCTCGCCAGGTCCTCCGGAGCCACCCCCGCCACGAACCGGTACTCGGCGAGCGCCTCCTCCAGCCTCCCCTCCGCGAAGAGTTGGGCGGCCTTGTCCTTGTGCTCCCGAAGATTCTCGACCATGGCGTGACTCCCTGGATGAACTCCGCGGCTCCTTCCAGGCCCGCGAACATCTCCCTTCTCTCACGGAGCCCCTGACCCGGAAGTGACGCGGTCAACACGCCGGGAGTGAGGTCCGTCACAACGTCATCGAGAAATCGCGCCACTCCAACCGGTAGAGCGTCAGCGCCTTCTCCTTGCCCTTCACCTGGACGGGAGGCAGCTGCTGCACGGGCCACTCCCTCGCGAGCCAGCGCTCGAAGGTCGTCTCGTTCATGCAGATCTCCCCGTCCTTGGCGGCGGAGCACACCCGGCTGGCCACGTTGGTGGCGTCTCCAATGGTGGCGTACTGCACGTACTGCTCGGAGCCGATGTTCCCGGCCGCCACCCGGCCCGTGTTCAGGCCCACGTGGATGTTCAGCTCGGGCCGGCCCTGGGCCCGCCAGCGCGCGTTGAGCTCGGCCAGTGCCCGCTGCATCTCCACCGCGGCGCGCACCGCCCGGTCCGCGTCGTCCGGGTGGGAGAACGGCGCGCCCCACACCGCCATCAGCGCGTCGCCGATGTACTTCTCCAACGTCCCCTCGTGCCGGAAGACGATGTCCGCCATCACCGGGAAGTAGTCGTTGAGCAGATCCACCACCTGCCGGGGCTCCAGAGTGGAGGACAGCGCGGTGAAGCCACTGATGTCCGAGAAGAGGACCGTCACCTCCGTCTCGATGGTCTCCAGCGGGCCGCCCCGGGCCATCTGCAGCTTCTTGAGGGTGGCCGGGGGGAAGAAGCGCAGGTAGACGTTGCGCAGCACCGCCTCCTCCTCGAGCCGCTTGGAGAGGAGCGAGTTGTCGAGCGCGATGGCCGCCTGGTTGGCGAAGGCGGTGAGGAACTCCAGGTCCTCCTCGCTGAAGCCGTTGGGCCGCGAGAGGTTGTCCACGTACAACACGCCGAGCACCTCGTCCCGGGGCTTGAGCGGCGCGCACATGGAGGCCTGGATGGACTGCAGCACCACCGAGGCGGCGTCATCCAGGCGGGGATCCAACCGGGCGTCGGAGAAGAGCGCCGCCACGCTGTGCGAGCGCACGTAGTCGACGATGCGCTGGCTGAAGAACGGGCCCGAGGGGGCCTCGCCGGCCGCGGTCCGGGCCACCCGGGGAACCAGGCGCCCACTGGCCGCATCCACCAGCAGGATGGCCGCCCGGTCCACCTCCATGATTTGGAAGACGAGGTCCAGGATGCGCTCCAGCAGCGCGTCGATGGAGCCGGGCGAGGACAGCAGCTGGCTCACCTTGAGCAACACCTGCAGCTTGTCGGTGGCGCGGTTCTCCCGGTTGGCGTGCCGCACCTTCAGGGCCGAGCCCTCGCCGGGCTCCGAGTGCCGCTCCAGCAGCTCGTCCATGGAGCCGGGAGAGAAGCGCGTGAGGAGCGGCTGCACCTGCGTGGGTGACAGGTCCGCCGGCAGCGGGAGCGCGGAGGACACCAGCTTGAAGCGGACCTCGCCACACCGGAAGGCCTCGCCGCTGCGCAGCTCGTGGCGCTCGACACGGGCCTCGTTGACGAACGTCCCGTTCTTGCTGTTCAGGTCGACGAGGAGGATCCGCTCGCCCTCCCGCTCGAGCCGCGCATGCCGCCGCGACAGGCTCTTGTGGAGCACGCAGATGGTGCTCTCCTCCGTACGGCCGATCGTCACGGAGCCTTCGGGGAGCTCGAACACCTGCTCATCCAGCAGGCCCGGATTCATGATGAGCTGCATAGACATGGGACGTTAACACCCGAGCCCGAGGCGGGGGCTAGCCGATGGAGACGGTCCGATCCGCGCTGGAGACCCGCTGCTCCCTGCGGGCCACGACCTCATGGACACCCAGCTCCGAGCCGCGGCCGGGCAGGTTCCTCGTTCCCACGCCCAGGCAATCGAAGCCCGTCTCCACCCGCGGCAGGAGATGGGCCCCGATGAGGAGCTGATCCTTTCCGGCCTGCTGGGCCAGCCAGGCCGCGGTATTCACCGGCTCCCCGAGCACCGTGTAGTCCAGCCGGCCCAGGCCCCTGGCGCCGATGCTGCCGCAGAGCAGCTCGCCCGAGTCCAGGCCGATGCACAGGCCATGGGCATACGGAGAGGCGTCCCCGGAACGGAAGGCCATGGCGCGCAGCTGCTGGCGGGCCGCCAGACAGGCCTCCAGGGCCCGGCCCAGGTGCCCCTGGCCCCGGAACACCGCCATCACCGAGTCCCCGACGAACTTGTCCACCACCCCGCCCCGCGAGAGCAGCTCCGGGACGATGACCTCGAAGTTCGCGTTCAACCGGCGCACGGCCGCCTCGGGCTGCTCCTGGCGCACCACCGGCGTGAAGTCCTCCAGGTCCAGGAAGGCCACCGTGGCCTCCACCCGCTCGCCTTCCAGCATGTCCGGGCCGCGCATCAGCGGGGTGGCCCGCTCGAGCACGCCGCCGTGCACGAACATCCGCAGCAGCTGGTTCTCCTCCGCCGAGCGCACCATCTGGCGGAACTCCTTCACGTGCTTCAGCGCCTTGACGAGCGTGGCCTCCAGGTCCTGGAAGTCGATGGGCTTGACGAGGAAGTCGAAGGCCCCGCGGTTCATCGCCACGCGGATGTTGCTCATGTCGCTGTAGGCGGAGACCATGATGACCTTGACGAGCGGATTCACCTCGCCCACCCGGGCCAGGAAGGTGAGCCCGTCCATCCTCGGCATGTTGATGTCGGACAGCACGACATCCGTATCCGGGTGCTGGCGCAGCTTCTCCAGCGCGTCCTCGCCATCGCTGGCGAAGATGAACTCGTAGACCTTGTCCCGGATGAGCTTGCGGAAGCGCTGCCGCATCAGCAGCTCCACGTCCGGCTCGTCATCGATGACCAATATCTTCGAGGCGCGCGAGGGGCGGCTGGCCTCCACCAGCGAGGCGAAGGCCGCGGCCAGCTCCCGCGCGGACTGGAAGCGGCGCGTGGGGTCCGCGTCCAGGGCGCGCGAGAAGAAGACATCCACGCCCTGGCCCAGCTCGGGCACCAGGGTGGACGGCGGCTCGGAGAACGGGAGGGTGCCGCCGCGGCCCAGCTCTCCGAGCGCATCCGCGGCGAAGGGGAAGCGGCCGGTGAGCGCCCGGTAGGCCACCACGCCCAGCGACCAGACATCCGTGCGGGAGTCCACCCCGGCCTCGCCCCGCATCTGCTCGGGGCTCATGTAGCGCGGGGTGCCCATCACCCGGCCCGGCTGCTCCGAGACGGCCGCGCCGCCGGCGTCCCACCGCGCCAGCCCGAAGTCGAGCACCTTCACCACCTCGGCGCTGTCCACGCGGGCCAGGAAGAGGTTCGCCGGCTTGAGATCCCTGTGGATGACGCCACAGGCATGCGCGGAAGACAGCGCCCGGGCAATCTGATTGAGCAGCGAGGAGACCACGGCGGGCGACAGCCGGCCCTGCCGCTCCAGGCTCGTCTCGAGATCCTCCCCCTCGAGCAGCTCCATCACGATGAAGGGCGTGTCCCCGTCCACGCCGTAGTCGTGGATCTGCACCACATGCGGGTTGCGCAGCTGCGCGACCGCCTTGGCTTCCTGCTCGAACTGGTGGCGCGCCGAGGAGGAGGTGATGCGCTCGGGCGCCATCAACTTGAGCGCCACCCGCCGCTGCAGCTGGGCGTCGAGCGCCACCCAGATGGCACCCATGCCACCGCCAGCGACCCTGCGCTCCAAGACATACCTGCCGCCAATCCTGCGTCCCGACATAATCCTCGATCCACCTCGGGGGGCCGGGAGTGCCAGTCCCCATTCTCCACATTCGAGAAGCATCATCGCACAAGGACCGGGGATGCGTCGTGCGGCCCGGGATGCACCCCTGGCGCGAATCCCGCGCGAAGATGAGCGGGTCTGGACAAGGAAGCGTGCAGGGCGTCGCTCGACCCTGGCCCGGCCGCGTGGCTCCGTGCAAGATGACTTCCGGGTGGGCAGGTTCCACCAGGAAAGCAGCGAGCCATGTCCTATTCGGAGCTCCTCTCCCAGGTTCCTCTCTTCTCGTCGCTCGGGTCCGACGACCTGGAGCGGCTCTCCGCCAGCCTTCAGCCACGCCGCTACGAGCGGGGGGAGATCATCTTCCACCAGGGCGATGTGGGGACGGACCTCTACATCATCCGCAAGGGCGAGGTGACCATCCGCCTCAGCTCGGCGGATGGGCGGGAGGTCGCCCTGGCCCTGCTGCGGCGGGGAGATGCCTTTGGCGAGCTGGCGCTGCTGGACGAGGCGCCCCGCTCGACGGACGCGGTGGCGCGCGAGGAGACGGCGCTGCTGGCCTTGAACCGCAAGGACTTCCAGAAATTCCTGGAAGAGCGCCCCCAGGTGGTGCCCACGCTGCTGGCCGAGCTGAGCCGGCTGGTGCGGCGCGTCACGCAGACGGTCCACGACGCCAGCTTCCTGGATGCACGCGCCCGGCTGGCGCGCGTGCTGTTGGACCTGGCGCAGCGGCGGGGAGAGCCCGGGAGCGAGGGGGTGTCCATCACCCCCCGGCTCACCCAGACGGAGCTGGCCAACCTGGCCGGGCTCACCCGGGAGAGCACCAACCGGTGGCTGCGCTTCTACGCTCGCGAGGGACTGCTGTCCTACGAGGAGGGGCGCATCACCCTGTTGGAGCCCGACAACCTGCGGCTGAACGTGGAGTGAGTCAGCGCACGTAGCACTGGCGCAGCACGGAGATCATCGCCGCCACGTCCGCCGCGGCGGCCAGCTCGCGGATGGAGTGCATGGACATCATGGGGTTGCCCACGTCCACGGTGCGCATGCCCAGCTCGCCGGCGGAGATGGGGCCGATGGTGCTGCCACAGCCCAGGTCCGTGCGGGTGACGAAGTTCTGCGGCGTCACGCCCGCCTCGCGGCAGCAGAGGGCGAACCAGGCCGCTGTCTCTCCGTCGGTGGCGTAGGACTGGTTGACGTTGGACTTGATGACGGGGCCGCCGCCCAGCACGGGCGCGTGTCTGGGCTCGTGCATGGAGGCGTAGTTGGGGTGCAGCGCGTGCGCCATGTCCGCGGACACCAGGTAGGAGCGCTGGATGGCGCGGTGCAGCGAGTCCCCCCGCCCGTCCGAGTGCGCCAGGGTGATGCGCTCGAGCAGGTCCTTCAGGAAGGGAGACGCGGCGCCCTGGGCACTGACGCTGCCGCACTCCTCGTGGTCGTACAGGATGACGCCGCAGGTGGCCTCGCGCGGCCCGCTCATGGAGAGCAGCGCGGACAGGCCGGCGTGGCTGCTGGCCAGGTTGTCCAGGCGCGGCGCGTGGAGGAACTCGCCAAAGGCGCCGGAGCGGGTGGAGGGCTGCAGATCATAGAGGCACAGGTCGAAGCCGAGGATGTCCGCCGGCTCCACCTGGGCGCCGCTCCGGGCCAGCTCCGCGGAGAGCATGCCCTTGAGGTCCACCGTGCCCGAGCGCTCCAGGGCGAGCACCGGCACCAGGTGCTCCTGGGCGTTGAGCTTGAGGCCGTCGGTGTTGACGGAGCGGTTGAGGTGGATGGCGAGGTTGGGGATGCGCAGCAGGGGGCGGCGGAAGTCCACCAGGTGGTGCGTGAGGCGGCCGTCCTTCGCGCTCACCACGCGGCCGGCGAGCGACAGGTCCCGGTCCATCCAGGTGCTGAAGAGGACGCCGCCGTACACCTCCACGCCCAGCTGGTGGAAGCCGGAGCGCTGCACGAGGGCATTGGGCTTGAGGCGCAGGTTGGGCGAGTCGGTATGGGCACCCACCAGGCGGAAGCCGGCGCGGTCCACCGGCACGGTGCCGAGGTGGAAGGCGGCGATGCTGGTGTCACCCCGGGTGACGTACACCTTCTCCCCGGGTTTCAGGTCCCAGGGCTCGCGCTCATCGAGGGCGCGGTACCCCTGGGCGGTCAGGCGGCGGATCGTCTCGCGCACCGCGTGGTAGGGCGTGGGCGAGGCGTCGATGAAGGCCAACAGGTCATGGGCGGCGGCGTCGGTATCGGAGGGAGTCATCCCCTCCAGGCTAGCGCCGCCGCCGGGCCCCGCCACAGGAAAGGCGAGGCCCTGCCGGGTAGCGGTTAGTGGGGGGCCGCCGAGCCGGGTACGGTGGCCTGCTGGCTGCCCGCGGGCTCCGCGCCCTGGTACACGGCCGGCAACGAGGCCGACACCGCGCCCACGTAGTAGAAGCCGTGGTAGCCATGGCGGTTCTTGCCGCCGAAGAGCTGCACGAAGTAGCGGTCGCCGTTGTCCTCGCCCTTGGTGCGCGTCACCCCGCAGTCCAGCTGCTGCTGCCGGGTCATGGCGCAGATCCACGCCGTGCCGCTGTCGTAGGCGATGTCCAGGGAGTAGACGTGGGGGAACTGCTCCGCCAGGCGCAGGCCCATGGGGCGGTAGTCCGGAGCCCCGGGCAGGCCCTTGACCTGGCGCGGGTGGAGGTTGGCGCTCAGCACCAGCAGCGCCCGCTTCTTCGACCTGCCGGCCACGTCCTGCACCGTCGCCGCCATGGCCTCCTCGCGCGCGTCACCCTGCAGCGCGGGATGATCGAAGGAGAAGACCCTCACGTCCAGCCCCTGGCGGCGCAGCTTGCGCAGGGCCTCGATGAGGTAGACCACGCCCTCGCTGTTGCGGCCGTCCGGGTAGGGGCTGCGCCAGAAGGGGATCTCCATCAGCTTCGCCCAGTCCTGCTCAGTGCCGGCGCTGGCCACGAAGGTCTCCAGCCGCTCCTGGTACACGGCCGGAATCTCCAGGCCCACCGTCACGGGGATGCCCTGGGTGGCCACCTGGCAGGCGCTCTGCGCGAGGAAGTGCGGCACCTGCTGCGTGCCATGCAGCTCGCCCAGCAGCACCACGTTGCCGGCCCGCGCCAGCTTGCCCAGCCCCAGCACGGGCACGCCGCACTCGATGTCGGCCTCCTTCGTCACCACCACGTCGGGGCTCTCGCTGGACTTCTTCGCGTCCTTCTGGAGCGCCGGGGCGATGCTCTTGAACACCTTCCACTCCAGCACCATGTCGCGCGCGGTCTGCTGGGACTCGCCGAGGACGGCGTTGTCGCCATTGACGGTCTGCATCGCCATCTGCCGCGCCACATCGCTGCCCACGCCCAGCGGGTTGTCCTCGGAGCGCGAGTCCACGCCCCACACCAGCTCGGCGCCCGGGGCCTGCAGCGCCTTGTTCATGCTGCGCGACTCGCGGGTGATGATCAGCTTGCAGCGGTTGGAGCCCTCGGGCTTCGCGATGACCATGTAGCGGTGCCAGTAGCCGGCGATCCGCGAGCTCATGAACTCCTCGCGCCACTCCGTCTCCAGCTGGGCCCCGCCCGGGACCTCACGGTAGACGAAGCCCCGGGACGAGAAGTACGTGCGGACCTGCGGCCACACCTCGTCGAGCGGATACTCGTAGATGGCCTCCTCCTCCGGGGCGAAATCCACGAAGCGCCCGGAACAGCCCGCCAGCGCGGCCAGCAACAGCAGACAACCGAAGGCCATCCTTCTCATTCAGTACTTCCTCCTGGGTTCCCGCTCACTTGGAATCGATGGCCCGCGCACTGCCCGGACGCACCGCCGGAGGCGAGGCTGAGACAGCCCCCACGGAGAAGACGCCGTGGAAGCCGGCCTCGCTCGGCTGGTCGAAGAATGACACGAAATACCGGTTCCCGTTGTCCTGCCCCTTCGTGGGCCGCTCGCATCCATTCCTCCCATGGCCTGTCCTACCCGCCCCCACCCTGCCCCAATTCCTCCAGCAGCCGGCGGGCGTTGTAGACCTTGCGCAGCCCCTCGAGGATGCCCTCGCCGTGGACGGACACGGTGCGGTTGGTGGCCTCGTCGAAGCCGTACTCGCCGCCCAGGGACTGCCGGTTGCCGTCGAAGACGACGCCGACGATCTCCGCGTCCTTGTTGAAGATGGGCGAGCCCGAGTTGCCCCCGATGATGTCGTTGCTGCTCACGAAGTTGAACGGCGTCTGGAGGTCCACGCGGGGCTTCGCCTGGAGCCAGCTGGGGGGCAGGCGGAAGGGATCCTCGCCCGTGGCGCGCTCGTAGAGGCCGGCGAGCCGGGTGAGCGGCTCCACCGTCTTCCCCTCCGCCGAGTATCCCTTCACCTGCCCGAAGGACAGACGGAGCGTGAAGGTGGCATCCGGGTAGGTGCCGGTGCCGTAGGCCTCGAAGCGGGCCCGGGCGATGAGCTCCCCGTTCTGATCGATGACGGACTCCACCTCCTCCTCGAAGCGCTCGCGGACGGCGCGGGCCTCGCCATCCAGGGCGCGGACGAGCTCCAGCATGGGATCCTTGGAGGCACGGATGGCCTCCGGGCCGCCCTGGTAGAGCTGGCGGCGCACCTGGGGACTGGCGAGCCGGGAGCCGGAGACCACCTTGCGCGCGAGGGCCTGGGGGGACTGCTTGCCCAGCACCTGTTTCACCACCGGCTCATCCGGCCCGAGCTGCTCGCGCAGCTTCGTCAGGTAGAAGGTGAGCAGCGCCTCCTCCAGCTTGGGGTAGACGGGAGCGGGGCTGAAGAGCTGCTGCTCCAGCTCCGGCTTGCGCGCCTCGGCGAACTCCTCCAGCCGCTGCTCGTTGGGTCTGGGCAGCTCGTCGGCCGAGCGGGCGAGCAGGCGCGCGAAGGCGAAGAGCTCCGAGCCCGAGCCAGCGCCCTGCTCCAGCAGCCGCAGCCGGATGCGCATGGAGCGCAGCGTGTCCGTGGCCCGGGCAATGGGGTCCCACGCCTGGCCATAGCGCTTCTGCCGCTCGGGGTCCGCCTTCACCCACTCGCGCAGCTTCTGCTCCTCGGCGGCCTTCTTGCCGAAGAAGTCCCGGTCCACGAGCGCCTCGCGCCGGCCCACCAGCGACTTGTAGGCGTTCTCGAGGCCGAGCTTGAGGTTGCTGGAGATGCGGGAGTACTCGGGGCCGCGCTGCTGGAACTCGTCGAGCAGTCCGCGCAGCTGGGCGATCTGGAAGAGGCGCTCGGGCAGGGCGTAGTCGCGCTGGTAGAGGAGCTGCTCCACCGTCAGCAGGCGCGAGGTGCCCCCGGGGTTGCCGGCCACGAAGGTCAGCTCGCCCGGCTGCGCGCCCTTCGCGGACCAGCGGAGCCAGTGGTCCACCTTCGCCGGCTTGCCGTCCTGGTACACGCGCACGAAGGACACGTCGTAGTCGTAGCGGGGGAACTCGAAGTTGTCCGGGTCCCCGCCGAAGAAGGCGATGGCCTCCTCGGGGGCGAATACCAGCCGCACGTCCTGGAAGCGCTGGTACTGGTAGAGGTTGTACATGCCGCCCTGGTAGAGCGTCACCACGTCACAGCGGACGTCCGGAGCGGTGGCGCATGCCTTCTCCAGGCGGGCGATCTCCGCCCGCTGCGCGTCGCGGAAGGCCGCGCCCTCCTTGCCCTGGGTGGCCTTCGTCAACTCGCTGGTGACGTCGGTGATCTTCAGCAGCGTGTTGACCTCCATGGCCGGGCACTGGCGCTCCTGGGCCGCGGAGGCGGCGGAGAAGCCCTTCACGATGAAGTCGTTCTGGGGCGTGGAGAGCTGCTGAACGCACTCGCGGACACAGTGGTGGTTGGTCATCACCAGCCCGTTGGGAGACACGAAGCTGGCCGAGCAGCCTCCGGCGATCCTCGCCACGGAGAGCTGGACCCGGGTGAGCCATTCCTGGCTCGGGGAGAAGCCGTAGCGGGCCTTCACGAGGTCGGAGGGGAAGTTGTTGAAGGTCCACATCCCCTCATCGGCCCGGGCGAGCCCGGCGGTGAGCAGGAAGAGGACGGGGAGCAACCGTGTCATGTCGGAGTCTCCTTTGAGCGCGGCTCGCACCGGATTGCTCACCCACCCGGGGAGCCGGGTCAAAGACTCGTGTACAGGAACCGGCCGCATCCGTCCGCCCGGATACGCTCGCGCCGGGAAGGTGACGTCCAGCGGACGGAGCCGGGCTCACGCAACGACAGCGACAACGGCGGCTCCAGCTGGCGGTTCTCGGGAACACTCCGCCCGCTCGTGCGAAGTCGTCGCGTGGTGGCCGGTGATCCCACACGGAGGGCGCATGGATTCACCGGGCGGGCTGGACGATGATGAAGGCACAGCCCCCCGGAGACTCCCGTTGTCCGCCCTGCCCTCCTTCACCCCAGCATCCGCCCCCACCGCCTCCGAGCCCTCCCAGACGCCCGAGCACCTGAGTGGAGCCCGCCGGGCCCTGGTCCTCTTCGTCGTCCAGGGACTCCCCCTGCTCGGCTTCTGCGCGGGGGTGTGGCTCTTCCTGCGCGAGGGCGTCAGCACCTGGGACCTCGGCCTGCTGGGAGGGATGTACCTGCTCACCATGGTGGGCATCGAGGTCGGCTTCCACCGCTACTTCGCGCACCGCACCTTCGAGACGACCCGCTCCCTGAGTGCCCTCTTCCTCATCCTCGGCTCCATGGCGGGACAGGGCTCGGCCCTGCTGTGGAGCGCCGTGCACCGCACGCACCACGCCCATACCGACCAACCGGGAGACCTGCACTCGCCGCTGCTCGGACGGCGAGGCTTCTGGGGCGGGCTCCGCGGCTTCTTCTGGGCCCAGTTCCTCTGGTACCTCGAGGTGCCCGCCATCGGCCGCTTCGGCCGCCTCCTGGACCGCTACCGCGCCTCGCCCGCCGACCTCCTGGCCTCGCGAGAGGAGGACCAGGCCCACCGCATCGCGCGCACCCTCCCCGATCTGCTGCGCGACGAGCCGCTCGTGCGCCTCAACCAGCGCTATGGCACCTGGGTGCTGCTCGGCTTCGCGCTGCCCACCCTCGCCGGAGGCCTCGTCACCGGCTCGTGGGCCGGAGCGCTGCGCGGGCTCGTCTGGGGCGGCCTCGTCCGCTACTACATCGTCCAGCAGGTGACCTTCGCCATCAACTCGGTGGGCCACACGGTGGGTGTCCGCTCGCTGAACAGCCGCGACACCAGCCGCAACAACGTGGTGATGGCGCTGCTGACACTCGGCGCGGGCTGGCACAACAACCACCACGCCTTCCCCGGCTCGGCCCGTGTCGACTTCCGGTGGTGGCAGGTGGACCTCGGCGGCCTGCTCCTCCGCCTGCTCGCTCGCTTCGGGCTCGTCTGGGACCTGCGCGCGCCCTCTCCGGACGCCCTCCTGGCCGCCCGGATGGAGCGCTGAACGACAGCATGGCCACCCGGCCGACGGAGTTCATCCGCGCCCTGGGGTGAGACCCCTCCCCGCCAATCCCTGACGGCAGTGCGCGGGATTCGCGCTCCACGCCACGCGTCCCCGGTCTGTCGTCCGAGAGGCGTTGTGAAGAATTACAGCCCCATGGATTGACATCCATTGCGGCGCCTGGCTGCCCAGCGAGCAGGCATCGGGACACAGTGTTGAGCAGCAAATAAAAGTGATGGATGCTGATTCCGCTCGAATGACAGCCCCATCGGGCGGCCGTCGAGCAGGAGTTGCCGAGCCACGATCCATCCCATGCCTCTCCGGGCGCCGGGGCCGATGAGCCTCGTCTGGCGCGACGGGAGGGCCGCGTCCCGAAGTCTGGTCTGTCATTTCTTCCTGCCGCTGTCTGTCTTCATTCATCGAGAGAACCCATCCGTGAAGAAACTCCTCGTGTTGGCTGAAACCCTGTTCCTCATCGCCGGTGCTGGTTGCGGCGCCCCCGATACCTCCGCCACCGGGGAAGCACTCGAGACCCTCACTACAGCGGCCGACGGGCTGACCGTGCAGAACTGCGTCCCCCTCACCGCGACGTCAGCGATTGCCTCCGGCCATGACGGCAACGTGCCGGACAACACGCGGGATGACCGGCTCGACACGCGCTGGAGCAACCTCGGCAAGGGCTCGTGGATCGACTACGACCTGGGCTCCGACAAGGCCATCTCGGGGGCGGCCATCGCGTGGCACTCGGGCAACCTGCGAACCAACACCTTCACCCTGATGGTGTCCTCGGATGGGGTGAACTACACGCAGGTGTACAGCGGCACGAGCAGCGGCACGACGGCGGCGGCGGAGACGTACACCTTCGCCGCGCGCACCGCGCGCCGCCTGCGCATCTACGTCAACGGCAACAGCGTGAACGACTGGGCCAGCATCTCCGAGGCCCGCGCGTGCGCGGCGCCCGCCGCCTCCACCGTGGTGTGGCGCGGCGACTTCGAGACGGGAGACCGGACCCAGTGGAGCAGCACGCAGATGGTCAGCTCGGACCGGCTGCAGGTGGTGCCCTCGCCGGTGCGGCAGGGCAGCTACGCCCTCAAGGCAACCGTGCGCCAGGGCGATGATCCCATCAACTCCAGCGGCAACCGCAACGAGCTGGTGAAGATGACGCGCGAGCCGGTGGGCTCGGAATACTACTATCGCTTCAACACGATGTTCGCCCCGGACTTCCCCAGCGTGAAGACGTGGCAGCTCTTCGCCCAGTGGCACCACGAGGGCAACAGCGGCTCGCCGCCGGTGGAGTTCTACGTGTATGGCGAGGAGATGCGCCTGAACATCGGCGGAGACCCCGGCGTCATCGTGTGGAAGGCCCCGCTGGTGCGCGGGCAGTGGCAGGACTTCATCTTCCACGTGAAGTGGTCGCCGGATGCCACCGCCGGCTTCGTCGAGCTGTACCACAACGGCCAGCTCGTCCTGCCCAGGCGCTCCATCGCCACCCAGTTCTCCGGGATGCTCAACTACCTGAAGGTGGGCCTGTACCGCAGCGACACCGTCACGCAGACGGGCGTCGTCTACCACGACGGGTGGGTCATGGGCCGCACCCTCTCGGACGTGCTCTGAGCCACCGGGCGCTGGAGCAAGCCAGGCGCCCTATTGCAGTCGTACTTTCAGGCGCTCCTCAGCGGCATTGGGCCGCCCCAGGAGGGAATCGAGCAAGCGCTCCTCGATTCCCTCCTGTTCCCAGACCGCCGCCCGCTCGAGCCCCACACATTCCTCGGGCTCGGCCTCTCGCTCCTTCCCGGCGGTGTCGAAGATGGTGCAGCGGCGGAAGTCTCCCAGATCCTGCATGAACTGAACGACAGGTTCGGTCAAGTGCTCCTCGAGCGCCCTCTCCCCAATGAACTCCCACGCATCGAGAGCCAGGTGGCGGACAGCAATCCTGAAGAGGAGGGGTCTGGACGCAATCCTGTCCAGGTCGGAATCCGGGCTCGTGGTTCTGTAATCGTAGAAGGCCGCATAGGGCGATTCGAGCAGTCTGCCGTAACCAAAGGAGCCGTCGGCGAGCGTCATCCTGACGAATGCGCCCGGGATATGCTTCTTCCTGCCCATCTCTCAATCTCCGGTGTAGGGGTGGAGTTGACCCCAGTGCTTCACGGCTGAGTCGTGGAACAGCCAGCCCAATGGATTGTCCTTCGCCACACCGCGCTGGATGTTCTCGGTCCGATACGGCTCTTGTGTATCGGACTGAGCGCCGCCAAAGGAGTCCATCAACTGCTGCTCTCTTCCACGAATCCGCCAATAAGCAATATCACTGTATCTACTCGCGTACTCGACCGCCGCTCCGACATCGAACTTGTCAAGCAGGGCCTCCTGGAACGCAGGGCTTATGGGTTCATCGTTTTCGGGTCTTCGGTACGTCGAGTGGGCAGGAGCGCGGACCCGAAGCCGTGCGCATGGGGAGGACTTGGGGTTCAACGTACTGGTGCCCGGCTCTCCAGCCCAGCTCGTCCACCCCAATGACTTGCAGCCCCTCCTGCGTGCACCGGACCATCGCGATCACCGATTCCGGAGCAAGCCGATCAGTGATTCCGGGCCAAGCCGATCACCGGTTCCGTAGCAAGCCGATCGCCGATTCCGGAGCAAGCCGCTCACGACAAGATGTCCGGGGGCTAGCCGCCCTCGGGGCGGGGGAAGAGCGACTCCCGGGCCGCGCGATAGATGATCTGCACCGCGGGGTGGTGCAGTCTGCGCTCCACGGTGATCGCGTAGAAGCGCTCGCGCACCTCGTCCAGCCGCCCCACCACCTCGACGCCATACTGCGTCTGGATCTCCTGCTCGATGAAGGTGGGCCCCGGAAACACGCCCGCGCCCAGCTGGCCGAACGCCTTCAGCAGCGCGCTGTCCTGGAACTCTCCCCGGATCCTCGGATGGAGCCCGGCGTCGGCCATCCACTGCGTCAACGCCCGCCGCAGGCCGTTGTTCTCCGCGGGCAGCAGCAGGGGCACCCCGTCCAGGGACCTGGGAAAGTGCCGCCGCAGCCGCTCCGCCAGCTCCTTGCGCGCGAACAACGTCACCCCGCTCTCCCCCAGGAGATGATCGTAGGCCCGCACGTTCGAGTCCGCGGCCACCGGCGCGTCCGACACCACCACGTCCAGGGAATGGGCAGCGAGCTCCGCCAGGAGCCGCTCCTGCGTGTTCTCGTGGCAGACCATCCGCACCTCCTCCTTCATCCCCAACACCGGCGCCAGGATCCGGGAGGCCACCAGCTTCGGCACCGCATCCGTGATGCCCACCATCAAGCGGGTCCTGCGTTGTGAGGAGCGCCCTCGCAACGACTCCTGCAGTTCATGGCCCAGGATGAAGATCTCATCCGCGTACCGGTAGACGTGGGCGCCGCCCTCGGTGAGCACGAGCTTGCCGCCCACCCGCCTGAAGAGCTCCAGCTCCAGCATCTCCTCCAGCGCCTTGAGCTGCTCGCTCACCGTGGGCTGGGCGACACGCAGCTTGCGCGAGGCCGCGGAGACACTGCCCTCGCGGACCACGGTCCAGAAGTACAGCAGGTGGTGGTAGTTCAGCCGGAGCATGGCCGGAGGATATCGGTTTTCCCTATGGGAGAACCATGGATTACCTCGTGGCGGCCGCGCGCCGCGTCTGATTAATCAAGAGCACCCCACAAACCGGGGAATCCAACGCATCCCACATTCGGGCCTGGAGGGCTCATCATGAACACCCATCGTCAAGGCGCGCGCATGTCTTTGTCTGGCATCTCTCCCCTGCTGCTGGCGTTGTGGGCCACGACGGCGTCCGCGCAGGCGCTCGAGAGCGAGGGCTGGAGCTACACGGGCACCTTCGGCCCGGAGCGGTGGGGGGAGCTGCCCGGCAACGGGCTGTGCTCGACGGGACAACAGCAGACCCCCATCCCCCTGTGGAGCCTGACCACCCTGCCGTTGGATCTCTCCGCCCCGTCCTTCTCCTACCAATTCACCCCGGTGAACATGCGCAACACGGGCTCCACGGTGGAGTTCACCTACGAGCCGGGCAGCACCATCCGCTCGCTGGGCACGAACTACCGGCTCGCGCAGTTCCACTTCCACACCCCCAGCGAGCACACGCTGGACGCGGTGAGCTACCCGCTGGAGCTGCACCTGGTGCATGTGGATGCCAGCGGCGCGCCGGCGGTGGTGGTGGGCATGTTCATCAAGCGGGGCGCGGAGAACCAGGCGCTGGCCACCGCCTTCCGCAACCTGCCGCAGAACAAGGGTGACGTGAGCCAGCCGCTCGGCGCGGTCATCAACGCCGAGAACCTGCTGCCCCGCAACCGCACGCACTTCATGTACCCGGGCTCGCTCACCACGCCCCCGTGCACCGAGGGCATCCGTTGGTACGTGATGCGCACGCCCATCGAGATGTCGGACGCGCAGATCGCCGCCTACCAGCAACTGCCGCAGCTCAACCCCTCCGCCCGGCCCCTGCAGCCGGTCAACGGGCGCGTCATCCTCAAGCACCTGGATCTGCTGTAGGCAGCGGCGTGGGCCTCGAGCCCGGCGTTGGAATCCGGGCTCGTTCCACCCACCTCTCTCTGGGTGGAAGTCACAGGGCGGGTAGTATGCACGCTCCCGGCCCTGTGACTGAACCGGGAAGCAACTCTCTCGTTCTGGAAGTGCCTCCCCATGAAGACCCCCACCCCCTTCGTCCTCCCCGCGCTGCTGCTGCTCGCGCTCGCGCCAGCCGCGGTGGCCCAGCCCGCCTACAACGAGGTGCGCCAGAAGTCCTCGCACAACTCCTATCAGCGCGCCGAGGCCCTGCTCGATCAACTCGTGTACCACCGCGTCCGCTCGCTCGAGCTCGACATCCACAATGGCAAGAGCGGCTGGTCCAAGGTGACGGGCAACTGGTTCGTCTACCATACGGACATCATCGACAACGGCACCACCTGCCACCGGCTCTCCGACTGCCTGGACGAGCTGCGCGCCTTCCACCTCGCCAATCCCAACCATGAGGTGGTGACGCTCTGGGTGGACCTCAAGGACGGCTTCGAGTCCGGCCGCATGCCCCAGGACCTGGACAACCGCATCACCGCGCACCTGCCCGCGTCCTGGCTCTTCAAGCCCTCGGACGTGATGGCGGCCTGCCCGGGTGCCACCAGCCTGCAAGCCGCCGTGACGGGGGGCTGTGGCTGGCCCTCCACCTCGGCGCTCGAGGGCCGCTTCATCATCGCCCTCACTGGCGGAGACGTGTCCTCGTCCACCAGCAAGCTCAACACCTACGTGTCCAACGGCTCCACCGCCACCAGCCGCGTGGCCTTCATCGCGCCCGACCTCACCAGCGCGCCGGCCATCGGCTCGAGGAGCTACGCGGTGTTCTTCAACCTGGAGAACGCCAACGCCACCCTGGCCTCCAGCGTGTACCCGGCGGGCTTCATCAGCCGCGTGTGGGGCGTGAACGACTCGGCGTCCTGGAGCCGGGCGGTGTCGGCGAGCGCGAACCACATCGCCACGGACAAGGTGAACTACCACCAGGACACGTGGGCGGTGACGCACAACGGCCTGGGGTGGCCCTTCGGGTGCATCGCGTCCTGGCCGTGCGGCGGTTACCAGGAGGCCGTGGACGTCATCGGCGCCGAGGTGAGCTCCGGGGACATCTGGGGGAGCAGCGACAGCTTCCTGTTCGCCTCCGAGTACAACGGCGCGGTGACGACGACCACCTGGACGGCGGCGGTGGACACGCCCAACAGCCACGTGGACGAGTGGGCCAAGGGGTGCCTCATGGTGCGCGAGAGCACCGCGGCCAATGCGCGCTACTTCGCGGTGTGCCGCCCGGCGGACAGCCAGAAGCCGCGTCTCCAGTACCGCACGAGCACGGGAGGCTCCACGTCCTCGGCCGAGGTGGACATCGTCGCGGCGGACACCGTGGACCAGGAGAGCGTCACGTTCCTGCGTCTCACGGTGCAGTACGACGGGACGCAGACGTGCGCGTGGGGGTACGGCTCGCAGAACGCCTCGACGTGGAAGTTGATCGGCAGCAGGTGCTACTCCGGGCTGCTGGGCCACCAGGGGCTGGCGGCCAGCTCGCACGGCAGCGGCCCGGTGAAACTGCTCTTCGGCAACGTGAAGCGGGGCTCGACGCTCTACCGCCAGGCGTCCTTCCCCTCCAAGGTGGCCGTGGGCGGCGGCGTGAGCGGCTGGCGGCTCTTCGACGGGGTGTTCTGAGCACGTGCGGAGGACGCCGAGCCCTACCGCTCCTGGTTGCCGAGGGAGTACTGGAAGCGCAGCAGCAGGTTGTTCTGGGTCTGCACGGCGCGGACGAACTCGCGGTCGTGGACCACGAGCAGCTGGTAGCTCAACGTCAGCCAGCTCAGGATGCCCACGTTCGCCCGGGCATCGAGCACGAGCCGCACCCGCTCCAGGGGCGTGAGCCCGGCCGCCCCGTTGCTGACGAGCGGCAGCAACGCCGAGGCGCCCAGCTCGTAGCCGAGGCGCCCCTCCTCCAGCCCTCCCCTCATCCGGGTGGCCAGCGCCAGGCCCGCCTGGAACACGGGGCCCACCTCGAGGGCATCCACCTCGGGGGTGTCCTCGCGCTCGAGCATGACGAGGGTCCCCTCGCGCAGCAGCGTCTGGCGCGCCCCCGCGCCCAGCCGCACGTCCCACGTGAGCCCGGGCGAGCCCACGGGCCGGACGGACCACCCCGCGGACTCCTCCAGCGTCAGCGGGCTCAGCCCCGGCGACAGGCGCAGCCGGCTCTGGACGAGCCGCTCGACGGTGCCGTCCCGCCGCTCTATCCGGTAGGGCAGCTCGACGGGGCGCACGTCCTCCGCGGGCAGCAGGTGGGTGAGCAGCCCCCACTGCGCGTACGGCCCCGTCCAGTCCAGCACGCGGTACGCGTAGAGGCTCTCGGCGCGCAGCACGTCGTTGCTCTTGACGAGCTCGGCGGCCGCGGGCGTCCGCGCCCACGCCAGCTCGAGCTGGAGCGAGTTGCTCAGCGCGTGCGGGCCTCGCACGTAGGTGGCCTGGCCGGCCAGGGACGTGCCCACCAGCACCGTGAAGGCATCCGCCTGGCCCACCACGTCGCCACTCTGGATGAGGTTGAGGGTGGCCCCCCACGTCACCCCTCCCCGCCAGCCTCGCGGCTCCTCGCCCGTGGCGGACGGCTGCTGCGCGAGGGCCGGTGTGGCCAGACACGACACGGTCAGGGTGAGGAGGGAGGCGAGCCTCGCCCCGGGCACATGGCGCTTCATCGTCGATTCCTCCCGCATGGGGCACCGCGCGAGGTGCCAGGGTTCTACTGCACGCTCATGTCGGCGCTGGGATCGGACGGCTCGCCCACGGTGCTGGACTTCAGGTGGGCGCCCATGAGCTTCATCAGCTCCTTGCCCTCGGGGGAGTTCCAGTCCTTGAGCAGCTCGGTGGAGACCGTCACCCAGGAGGTGAGGACAGCGCCAGCCCTGGACAGCCGGGTGAGGGCCGTCTCCTCGGACAGCGTGTTGTTGGTGCTGGAGACATCCGCCACCACGTGCACGTCATAGCCGGCGCGCAGCAGATCCAACGTGGTGTGCAGGGTGCAGTTGTCGATGGAGATGCCGCCGATGATGACCTTCTTGCGGCCGGTCTTCTTCAGCCACGCGGCCACCTCGGGGGTGAGGCCGGTGGGGGTGGTGCGGTTGAAGTACTTCGCGTCCCCGGCGTACTGACGCACCTCGGGGTAGAACCTGCCGGCATACGCGCTCTCGTCGCCGAGCACCGCCACGGGCACCTTCTTGTAGATGGAGTGCAGCTTGAGGAAGGCGGTGACGTTGTTGCGGAACTGCTTGCCGGGCACCGTGGTGAGGTAGTCGTCCAATCCGCTCAGGTAGTCGACGTAGAGGATGACGGAGTTGTCCGCGGTGAGCGACTCCAGGTTGGCGTTGCGGCTCTGGGCCTGGGTGGGGACGCTGACGAGCACCAGGGCCGTGAGCGCGAGCAAGGACAGATGACGCATCGTGTTATTCCTCGTGGGGCAATGGGAGGAGCGCCCCGGAGAGGCGCCCCCGTTGAAGGCCCGCCCAAGATGCAGGGAAGCGGACAACGACGAAACCACCAGTGGCGGAACAGTCTGTTACGCGCATGTGCCGAATCGCCCGTGCGCCGCGCCCCGCGTGGAACGAAGGCGGACACCTGTGGCACAACCCGGCGTACACGCGAAGGGGAGCCCCATGGACCGCTCATCCACACTCGGGCTGGACGACATGATGGTGTTCCTGGCCGTGGTGGAGACCGGCAGCTTCACCATCGCCGCCCGGCAGCTGGGCGTGCGCAAGTCCACGGTGAGCCGCCGGGTGAGCGCCCTGGAGGAACGGCTCGGGCTGGAGCTGCTGCAGCGCACCACCCGGCACCTGCGCCTCACCGACGCGGGCGAGCGCTACCATGCCCGCTGCACCCGGATCGCCGCCGAGGCGCATGCCGCGGAGGAGGAGCTGCGCAACGAGCGCGACGTCCCCCGGGGAACGTTGCGCGTGAGCACGGAGCCGCTGCTGGCCGAGCTCCTGTTGCCGGCGCTGCTGAGCCCCTACCTGTCGCGCTACCCGGAGGTGGAGGTGGAGGTCCTCACCTCCTGGGCACGCACCGACGTGATGACCGGGGGCTTCGACCTCAGCCTGCGCGCGGGGCCGCTCGCCGACTCCTCCCTGCGCGTCCGGACCCTCGGCTCCGCGCGCGTGGCGTACTGCGCGAGCCCGTCCTATCTGCGTGAGCACGGCACGCCCCGCACGCCTCGCGAGCTGCGCGAGCACGTCTGTGTCGGCATCACCGAGGCGGGCTCGCCGGTGCTCTGGCCCTTCGCCGGACCGAAGGGGCGGCTGCTCCAGGTTCCGGTGACCACGCGCCTGCGCGTCAACCACTTCCCCCTGGCGTACCGCGCCGTGCTCGACGGCCTGGGCCTGGGCCGCTTCCCGCAGCCCGTGGTGGCCCGGGACGTGGCCGCCGGCCGGCTCGTCGAGCTCCTCACCGGCTACCTCCCTCCCAGCTTCAACGTCCACGCGCTCTACCCGAGCAACCGGCGGCCCCCGCCCAAGGTGCGGGCCTTCCTCCAGCTGCTCACGGAGCACCTCCAGTCACACCCCGGGACGCTGCACGCCCCGCTGCTCCCGGGTCCGGGGCGCAAGGTGGCGGAGGTCTCCTCCCCTCTGGTTGCCATGGCGGGGAAGCCCACGTGACCGCCTCGGGCCGGCGGTTCGTCCAAGCCAGGAGGAGGGAGCAACCCGTGACCCGCCGCTCCTCGCCGCGTACCTCGTAAGATGCGCCCCATGAGAAGGACGTGGGAACAGGTGAAGGACCTCTGGCACCGGGCGCGCGAGCGCTGGTGGGTGCGCCAGGTGATGGACGTCGCGCTGGTGGGGCTCGTCTTCGTGGCGGTGATGGCCTGGCAGACGCGCCATCTCCCCACGGGCGCCCCCGCGCCGGACTTCACCCTGCGCACCCTCTCCGGCTCGCGGGTGCGCCTGTCCGAGCTCCAGGGCAAGCCGGTGGTGCTCGCCTTCTGGGCTCCCTGGTGCGGGGTGTGCGAGGCCGAGTCCTCCACCCTCTCCGCGCTCCAGGGCCTGGTGGGCGGCTCCGCGCACGTGCTGTCCGTCGCGGTGGCCTACGAGGACGAGGAGGACGTGCGCCGCTTCACCCGTGAGCACGCGGTGGACTACCCCGTGCTGCTGGGAAGCGAGGAGCTGCGGCGGGCCTACGGCGTCGAGCAGTTCCCCACCACCTTCTTCGTCTCCCCCGAGGGCCGGCTCGAGCGGGCGGCCGTCGGCTACACCACCCGGCTCGGACTGCTCTGGCGGATGTGGCTGTAGGCCCTTCCCGCTCCGCTCACCTCAGGCTGTCCACGAGGTACCAGAGCAATGCCGTCCCCAGACAGCATGGGACGAGCAGGCTGCCCGCGTCCGAGGCGAACACCCCCGTGCCTTCTCCCGAGGGCAGCAGCAGGACGAGGGCGCCCACCAGCCACGTGAGGCCGAGGCCGAACACGCGCCGCGCGGGCCGCGGGGGCGGGGGCAGGCGCTCGAGGAGCCGTGCCCGGAAGCCGTCGTCGGAGGAGCCCGAGGGCAGTTGCCGCTGGAGCAGCGTGTCCAGCCAGGCCTCGTCATCGCGGACGTTCATGGGACCTCCTCGAGTTGCCGGCGCAGCTTCTCCTTCGCGCGCGCGACATGGGTCTTCAGCGTCCCCACGGGGCAGTCGAGGACGACCGCCGCCTCCTCGTGGGTCAGCTCGTTGGCGTAGGTGAGGACGAGCGCGGCCCGCTCGCGGGGCTTGAGCAGGGCGAGCGCCTTCTCCAGATCGTGCCGCTCCAGGACCCGGTCCGGCAGGGCCAGCTCCGTGCTCCCGGCCTCCAGGGCGGGAGGCTCCAGGGGCGCATCGCGGCTGCCCCGGTCCCGGCTGAAGAAGACGTTGCAGGCGATGCGGTAGAGCCAGGAGGAGAACTTCGCTCCGCCCCGGTACCCCCGCAGCCCCCGGTAGGCGCGCAGGAAGGTCTCCTGCGCCAGATCATCCGCCTGCGCCACGTCTCCCCCCGTCAGCCGGCGCAGCAGCCCGCGCACCGCGGACTGGTGCCGTGCCACCAGCTCGCCAAAGGCGCGCCGGTCGTCACGCACGAGCACCCGGGTGATGAGCTCGGCGTCCGAGGGGGCTTCGGGAAGGGAGGCCATGGGGCAGGAGGACTAGTGCTGGGGCTCCGTCGAGAGCGCGGCCGCCACCGCACCCCGTCCCTGCTGCAGACGCCAGACAATCATGTGTCCCACGCCGATGAGCAGGAGCGTCACCCCCGCCCCCCAGGCCCCCGGCATGTCCGGCAGGGCGCCCAGGAAGATGGCCAGTCCCAGCCCGGAGGTGGACAGGATGATGCCCCGGCGCAAGTCCGAGGGCTTGCGGCGCGGAACCGGCGCGAGCAGCCCCTGGGGAATCTCCGCCCCCTTCTCCACCATCAGCCGCACCGTCTCGTGGAGCTGGCGCGCCCTGCGGTAGCCGGCCACCAGGAACGCCAGGAAGCCCGTCAGCATGCTGCCGAAGAAGGACATGCTGACGATGGCGGTGGTGGGATCGAAGTCGTTCCGCCGCCGCGCCTCGCGCTCCTGGAGGAGATCATAGAGCTGCTGGGAGGAGAGCCGCCCATCCGGGTCGAGCCGCTTCGCTTCCGCCTCGATCTGCTGGATGTCGGACTCCAGCGCCTGCCGCTCGGCATCGAGCTCGCGCTGGCGGGCCTCCAGCTGCTCGCGCTGGGCCTGCAGCTCCGGAGGCAGCGGGGCCTTCACGGTGGAACCCGTGGGAGGAGCGGGCGGGGCAGCAGGCGTCCCGGGCATGGGGGCGGACAGGGCCCGCCCGCCCGCGAGGGTGGCCAGGAGGCACACGGTGAGCAACGAGGTCTTCATGAGGGAGTCCTTCCGTCGGTTTTACGGGCGTTAGGACTCCCGGATCCGATTTCTTGGATTCACCCCGTGTTTTTTTCCGGGTGCCGGCCTGTGGCAAGGTGCGTCACCAACATGAGAACGCGAGACCGCCTGCTCCTGCTGATGCTGGGAACCGTCTGGCTCGGGCTTCCGGGCTGCTCCTCCACCCCCGTGGACCCTCCCGAGGAAGGCCCTCGCTACGACGGAGGACCCGTCTCCTGGCACCGGGACGTGTTGCCCATCGTCCAGGAGCGCTGCCAGGGGTGCCATACCCAGAACGGGGTCGCCCCCTTCGCCCTGGAGACGTACGGCGCGGCGTCCGCGATGCACGCGGCGCTGGCCAGCTCGGTGCAGGCGCGCCGGATGCCGCCGTGGATGCCCGCGGAGGGCCCCCACCGCTTCCGCGACTCGCGGCGGCTGACGCAGGGCGAGGTGGACATCCTCTCGGCCTGGTCCGCGCAGAGCGCGCCCGAGGGGGACCCGCTGGATGCGCCACCGCCCCGCGAGCCCGCGCCGCCCCTGGCCTGGACCGATCTGACGATCGGCCCCGAGGAGCCCTACCTGCCCAAGGACACGGCCTCGGACGACTACCACTGCTTCCTGTTGGATCCCCACCTCACGCAGCGCAAGGAGCTGATCGGCTTCGAGGTGATGCCGGGGGTGACGCAGCAGGTGCACCACGTGCTCCTCTTCGCCGCGCCCCGCCAGACGGCGCTCGAGCGGGATGCGCGTGACGCGGAGCCCGGCTGGACGTGCTTCGGGGACTCGGGCATCGGGGGGGCCTCGCTGCTCGGGGCCTGGGCTCCGGGCTCGCCGCCCACGCGGTACCCGGAAGGCACGGGCGTGCGCGTGGCCGCGGACGCCGTCTTCGTCATGCAGGTGCACTACAACATCTCCCAGCGGCAGGCCGGCACCGTCACCGCGATGCATGGCGAGGCCCAGCCGGACCTCACGCGCATGGCGTTGCAGTTCGCGCGCGAGCCCGTCTCGAAGCTCGCCTCGCTCTACCCCCTGGTGGATGCCGGGTTCTCCATTCCCCCGGGAGCCACCGGGTACGCCCACCACACCGTGCAGTACGTGCCCGCGGGCACCCTCTGGGGCGTGCTGCCGCACATGCACACCCAGGGCAGGCGCATCCAGGTGGAGCTGGGCGGCGAGCGCCTCATCGAGATTCCCGCGTGGGACTTCCACTGGCAGCAGATGTACTTCTACAAGCAGCCCCTGCGCGTGCCGCTCTTCAGCCCGATGAAGCTCTCGTGTACCTGGGACAACCCCACGTCCCGCACCGTGGAGTGGGGCGAGGGCACCGGCGACGAGATGTGTCTGGCCTACCTGTATCTGACGGATTGACGCGCTCGCGCGCGCACGGCGAGGGACAGCGATGAAGCGGCAAGGAACGAAGATGGGGCGGGCGGCGCTCGTGGGCGCACTGCTGTGCACCGGCCTGCCGGAAGCCCGGGCCGAGGAGCCGGACGCGGGGACTCCGGTGGCGATCAGCGCCCAGCGGCGCGGCATCCTCACGCTGCGGGCCTCCTGGGGGACGGGCGTGCCGGACTACATGGGCGGCTCGCTGACGGTGAATGCCATTCCCCTGGTGGACGTGGAGCTGGGCGCCACGCTCGTCAATCCCCTCATCAGCTCCCTGTATCTCCGGGCGGGCCCCCGCTGGAGCCTGTACGAGGGCCGGAACGACGCGGGACGGGGCCTGTCACTGCGGATGTCGGCGCTCGCGGGCGCTCGCGGCACCACCACCTACGTGGTGGGCCAGGGAGGCTATGGCGGGCAGTGGGGGCTCAACGCCGTGGCGACGCTCGAGGGGACGTACTGGCTGGCACGCTCCTTCGGCGTCAGCGCGCAGCTCGTCGCCGGAGGCACCACCTACTTCCCCCTGCGACGGCCCGTACAGGTGCTGCTGGGACCCCTGACGCCCGACGCCCGCTTCTCCCTGGGCCTGTCCTTCTGAGCTGGACCTGCCCCGGCTACCTGGAGTCCGCCGCCTGGGCGCCGTCCTTGGACTCCTCGCGGCACCGCTCCAGGAGCTTCTTCTTCTCGACGGCGCTGGCCGTCTTCCACTCGGGCAGTTGCGAGGCGACGCAGGCGGGCGGCGCGGGCTCGGAGGTCTGCGGCTCGGCCGTGACGACCGGCGAGCCGGGCCCGCTGGAGGCCGCCAGTTCCAACTCCAGCATCATGCCGCGGAGGGTCTCCGCCTCCTCGCGGCCCGTCATCTGATCGAGGCCATCCCAAGCGACCCCGGCGTAGACATCCTCCACGCACGCCGGCACCCAGGCCGGGGCCTCATCGCTGCATACCTCGCTGCCATTCAGGGTGGGCTTGCCAAACAGCTGCGCCTTCGTGGTGTCTCCCTGGGGTGTCAGCAGGACATAGAACGTGGACCCCACCGTGCTCGTGGAGCCGGACACGACGGTGGAGTTGCCCGTCACGGTCGTCAACGCCGCGCGCTGGCCCTTGAAGACGTAGAGCGTGGCGCCGTTCTTGCGCTTCTGGCGATCCGTCACCTGGAAGCCACGCTTGGAGAACAGCTCCGAGAACCGGCGTGCCGCATCGTCCGTCGTCCCCGTGAGGACGAGGTGGGACCGCTTCTCCGGGAGCTGGGTCTGGCTGCTCGAGCGAACCACCTGGAAGCAACCCGTGCTCAACACCATCAGGCCCATGAGGGCCCACTCGTGGGTTTTCATGTGCGCGCATCGTAGCCGCCCTCGAGCACGGGGCGAAGGAGACCCTTCGCGTCCAACATCTCCTGGACGCTGCGCCCGAGAGACAGGTGCTGTGGGTTGGACGCGCTCAGCGGCTCTGGAGCCAGGACCAGGAGTGTACCCTTGTCCTCTACCGGCTCCGTTCGGACAGGGGACGCGCTGCCCTCGGGCACGCAGTTCCGCGTGGACGCGAGGACTGCCGTACGTGCCGCGGCTGTCCCGATGTATCTGCGTCACCACCTCGGCCAGGGCCCGGTCCACCTTGTGCCGCTCGAACTCCGGGCGCTCCTTCCAGGCGTAGTAGCCCGAGCGGGAAACGCCCAGCTGCTCGCACATGAATTCCACTGGGAAATGGGCCTTCTGCGCACCGCAGCACTCGCACTTCACGTCGCGCCCTCCTTCGCGACGAAGGCCGCTGCTTTTTCAGGAAGTCGCGCTCCATCTGCAGCTGGCGGTTCTCCTTGCGCAGCCGGACCAACTCCTCCCGCTCGGCCGTGGAGAGCACGCCCGTTGGCTCCTTGCCCTTGTCACCGTCGGTCTCGCGCACCCAGTTGCGCAGGGCTGACTCGGTCAAGTCCAGGTCCTTGGCCACTTGGGGCAGGCTCAATGCTCCCCGAGAGCCTTCGCCAGGACAAGAACCGCATCAACCACCTCGTCGCGAGTGCCGTCTCGAAGATCGTCGGCGGGCAACAGCACAAGGCGTGGGCGACCGAACGGCGCGATGGGAAGAGCGGCAAGTCGATGCTCTACATCATCCGCCGTTGACGCTGGCCAGCGTCTATGCCGCTGGCGCTGCAGCAACGTTCAGCGGGCTCCATACCACGTCGTCGTCAGACGTGAGGGCAACGAGCTTCACATCGGGGTTCTTCGGATACTTGAAGTCCAATCCAACACCGATGCCCTTGGGAGCGTTTGCACTCGGTTCCACCTCCTCCACATCGGCATCGTCGATCCGCAGGCTCTGGATGCGGCCCCAGCGGGCACCAGTGGATTCAAGGACGACAAACACCGGCTGCCCGACGAAGAGCCTCTGGGCAGGCTTGTCGACAACAACGATCGTCTGGTTCTTGAAGGGCCCGTCCCCCGCATGCAGCGCCAGCTCGATGCGGTTCGCTGACGCGTTGTGGTGGGCCTCGAGATAGCGCCCGACCACCAGCCCGAAGATCGACCTCGAGAAACTCTCGATGAAAGCCACCGCGTCGCTCATCGCCGCGCTTCCGAGGAGGTCAACGGGATTTCCTCCACGGTGAGCGACCTGATTCCTGCGTTCGACGATGTCCTTGAGGCGCTCCTCGAGCACCGTTCGCTTCACACGATCCTGTGGCACCGTATCGAGTCCCTGCGCGGCGCAGTACCAGGCCACCATCGCGTCGGCGCGACACGCGCGGTCGCAGATCTTCTCGATGCCGACCGCTCCGAAGGCAGCATCGACTTCGCCCGCGCGCAGGTTCGCGTCGTGCGCAATCACCACCGCCTCGTTCAGGGCGTACGGCGTAGTGCCGCTCAAGCACTCGAACAGGTTCTTGACCACGCCTAGCTCACTCATGCCGACGTAGCGCCCCTCCCCGAGTCGGCCGCGCCACAGGAGTTCTGCCGTCCCTGCCAGATGCTTGTCCGTCAGCTTTTGCGGCAGCGCGGCATAGGCGACGCGCCGAGACTCGAGACGAACATACGCCGTGATGAGGTTCTCGACGAACTTCTCGAACGACGCGTATAGAGCAACGGCGAACGCAGCGTAGTCGAAGCGACGCCGGATCGAGACGTACTGCTGCACCACGGTGTCCTTGTGGCCCGCCAGTGCGAGGTTGACCGGCTCGATCGACGCCACGAGCGCCTTCAGATCGGCCAGCTCAGTGATGAGTTCATCCAACGTAGAACGCACAGGCAGGCTCCGTCGCGATCACTTCTGGGTCTTGGCGATCGCGGCGGCGAAGGCCTCGCTCACGCAATGGTTCCGGTTCTGGGTGTCCGCGAAGTTGGTGCGACGCCCGGCGAAGAGATCGTGCTTCGCCTTGTACATGGCCTCGAGCTCGCCCCGAAGGACTGCCTTCTTCGCGATGAGCTTCGCTCGATGCGGGACGACCGCAGCACTGTTGGCCACGAACATCAGCGGGTCGTAGACGATCTTGGTGGGGCGCTTGGAGAACCCGAGCACCGTGAACGCCTCAGCCCCGAGCACCTCCCACAAGAAGGAGACGGTCGACTCGAACATAGTGCGGTAGTCCGCCAGCAGCGCCGGCGCGAAGTTGTTGCCGCGGACGATGAACAGGTCGAGGAACTCGGAGATCTTGTTCAGGCCAGCCTTGAACTCGTCGATCTGGCGATAGGCGAAGAAGCGCAGAACGAGTTCCACGTCCTCCATCTTCTCGAACATGCGCGTGCCCGCTGCGGTCGGCTCGTCGACGGTCTCCTCGGACTCCTCGTCGGCCTCCTTCTCCTCCGGCGACGGGTCGAGCGGGATGCCCCACATCCGCCGGAAGTTGTCGTTCTCGGAGAGCGCGAGGCAGAGCGTGTTGAGTGGTCCACCGTAGACGGCGTTGCGCGTCTCCTGGCTGCCGAGCTTCACGCCTCCAGAGTTGAGGCGCTCGAAGACCATCTTCTTGAGCATCGCGGCCTGCTCTTCACTGACCGCCGTCTCCTTGAGGAGGATGATCGACGAGATGTACCGGCGATCAATGCCGTCCCGGACCATCGACGGAAGCGTCGAGTAGCTTCGCCCGTCCAGGTCCGACCAGTACTGCAACCCGGTGAGCTTGAACTTGCCGGCGTAGAAGTCACTCAGCGCGGTCAGGCGCTGGCGTCCATCCATCACCTCGTAGCGTGCGAGGTCACGCTCGTACAGAAACACGGGCGGCACCGGCACGTTCATCAAGAACGACTCGATGAGCCGCGACTTCCGCTCGACGCTCCATCGATGCCGACGCTGGTACTCGGGGTCGCGCTTGTAACGGAGCTCCTTCTTGCCGCCTTCGCCTTCGATCTCCTCCTTCAGCATTCCCAGGATGCCCGCAAGCGGATACCGCGCTTGCTCCGTGACGATGCGGATCTCGCCCTTCGCGTAGCGGCTGTTGAGCTCCTCGTCACTGGCCTTCGGCTTGGTCGCTTCGTCATCGAACGAGAGCTTCTCCCCCTTGAGGAGATGGCTCGCCGCTGCTTGCGTCTTCGCGCCTGCCGCCGGTTTCTTCTGGTTGCCCTTCGTCACTGGCTCTCTCCCTCAGGCACGGTGGCAGTACACGTCATGCTCGGTGATGGCCTTCTTGGGTTCGGCCTGGAACTGCCGCACCTGTCGGCGCCCGCTATCGGAGTCGGGGACGGCCTTTGCCGTCTTCATCTTCCAACCGGAGTCGACCAGCGACTTCTTCAGCACGTCCATCGGATCGGCGTCGCGGTCGTGAATCCCGCCGTAGCGAATGATGAGGCGTGCGCCCTTCGTCGTGTGGGCGGCGACGTTCTTCCAAACGCGGCCCATTTCGGCCGCGAAGTGGTCGGCGCCCGAGTGCTCGAGCTGCCCCTCAGGCTGCCGGTACTCGACGTAGTCGGGGCCACCGAGGAACCAGAGCCGAAGCCACTGGTCCGGCAGGTAGGTGCGCATGCCGAAGTACGGAGGCGACGTCACGACGAAGCGCGCCTTGGGCATGTCCTTGAACGTGTCCGCCACACGGCTGTCGCCGAGCTCCACCTTGCCTTCGACGTCAGGCGGCGGTTCGGAGAGGTAACGATCGGCGCGCGCCTTGATGACACCCAAGACATCGACGGCGTCCGGGCGCATGCCGCGCTCAGTCCAGAACTTCACGGCATAGTTAGGCTTTGGCGCGAACGTCCTGGGCGACTGGTTCGAGAAGTACGACGGCGTGCCCTTTGGACGCGGACCGTGCAGCGCGCCCAGGATGATCGCCCGCAGGAGAATAAGCGTCGGTGACGAGCAGTCGGTGAGTAGGGCGTCCCTCAGTCGGCAGAGCTGGATGAGGGTCTCCTCGTGGTACGCGAGCTTCCAGAATGCGCCCTTCGGCACAGCAGTCGGCTCCTTCGCCGCGTTCAGAATCGCTCGAGCGCTCGCGACTACTCGGCCAGGCTCTGCGTACGCGAGCTTGGCCTGCGCGAGGGCGGCGGCGACGGGGCTGCTATCCACCCCGACCGAGGGCATCTCAAGTAGGCGGGCCGCGAAGTTCGTCGTGCCACGACCGCAGAAGGGATCGATGACCCACTCGCCGCGCTTGCCGTGCTCCTTGAGCACCCGAAGCGGAAACTCCAGCGGGTACATGGTGTAGTAGGGGCAGATGGCATTGAGTGCGTCGAGGCTCATGGGCTGGCTCCGGCGCTGGCATCTCCCTCCGCTGCGCCATCGTGTACACGGTCTTGTCCATGACCTTGAGCAAGGCCGCGACCTCTTGAACCGTGAATATCTCGTCGCTCATCCAGTAGGCGCTCCGGGCTGGATGGGGTCCGCTTCCAACGGATGCCAAGGTACGGCAAAGGGCACCTCCGCACAATGACGAAGGGGGTGCGCCCGTTCAGGTACGGCCTACCGCCGGACCTGCTCCAACGCCGTCCGCGGCTCGGCCCACTGGCGCACCGCTTCGGAGCCACCTCACGCTTGGAGGCTTTCGAGTGCGTCAGCCCTTCCGGCGCCCCTGGAGGATCTCCAGGAACGAGCGGGTGCGCAATTCCTCCAGGGTGAGCCCGGCGGCGCGCGCCTCGTCCTCCGTGAGGGCGCCACAGGCGATGCCGCGCAGGAAGAAGTTGATCAACCCCTGCCCCGTGGCCGCGTCGTCGAAGACATCCCCCAGCCGCGTGGCCTGGGCCGCCTTGTCCATGAAAGCCTTCAGCCGGCGCGAGGCCTCGTCCAGCCCTTCCAGGAAGAAGGCATACACGGCGGCGTAGCGCACGGGCACCTGCGCCGGGTGCAGATCCCACCCCTGGTAGAAGCCATCCGTCAGCGACCGGCGCACGTTGTCCGCGTGGAGCCGCCAGGCGCGGTGCACGGCGGCGCGGTTCTCCTCCTGCTGCTCCGGCGTGAGCGCGCCTCCCTTGGGCGCCTTGTGCGGCCCCACGGGCATGGTGGTGGTCGCACCATCGGACAGATGGATGCCCGTACCCGCCAGTGACACCTGCATCACGTGCCGGGCGAAGTCACAAGAAGGATGGAACAGGTGCTGGTGCGCCGCGGTGATGCCACACGCCGCCGTGTAGTCGTACGCGCCGAAGTGCACGCCGGTGCACCGTCCCCGGGCGGCCCCCACCAGCAGCGGCAGTTCCACCCGTCCCTCCCGATCGAAGAGGGCTTGCGGCGTCTCCACCATCAGCTCCACCTTCACCACGCCCCGCGCCAGGCACAGGCCCTCCTCCAGGCCGATCAACACGGAGTCGAGCGCGACCACCTGCTCGCGGATGGAGACCTTGGGCAGGGTGACCACGAATCCCGGCGGCAGGCGCCCCCCCGTCTTCTCCACCAGCGCGGAGAGGAACAGATCCAGGGTGCGCACCGAGCGGCCGAAGAGCTCGTCACTGAAGGATTTGATGCGGAGGCCGATGAAGGGCGGCAGCGAGCCCTGCTCCAGGCCCCGCGCCATCTCCGCCGCCGCGGCCAGCGCGTGCCCGTCCTCCTCCGCGTCCGGCCGATGGCCATAGCCGTCCTCGAAGTCGATGCGGTAGTCCTCCACCGCCTCGCGCCGCAGCTTGGCCACCACGCGCGCGTGGACCGTCTCCGCCAGTCCGCCCTCCGGCAGCCCCAGCACGCGGGCCAGGGTGCGCCCATCCGGCGCATGCTCCTCCCACGAGCGCAGCGCCACCTCCGCCAGCTTCGAGGCCGTCTCCGCCTTGAAGAGGTGCGCCCCCCCATAGACGGAGTGGATGGGCTGCCGCCGGGAGGACTCCCCCGGGTAACGGTGGTTGAAGGCCTTGTTCGCCGCCTGGAGGGCGGTCCGGGTGTCCGAGAGGCTCTGGGCGGTCAGGGTCGTCTTCATGGCGCGGCCGGAGACTCGCCCTCCCGGGCCCGGGACGCAACTTCACGGGGCCCTCGGGCGCACGGCTTCACGGACGGCCTCCGGGGCGCCGGCATCCAGGGCCTCGACAAGGCCGTCTGGGGGGGTGGAGGACCGTGTGCTGTCCGCCGCCGTCAGCGCACTGGGCGGAGGCCGGTACTAACGGGTAACGTGCCCGGCCCATGGACGAACCCAACGGCCGGCTCATCCAGACCCTCATCGAGGCGCGCAGGCACCACTGCTTCCCGCCTGACGTGCGCGCCGCGGCGCCCGAGCTCATCGAGAAGGTCCTGGCTCTGCTCTTCCCCCACTTCGCCGAGCGGATGGACTGTAGCTCCGTCGGCATCCGCTCCGAGGTGGCCGTGGTCGAGGCCATCCTCACGCGCGCCCTGGACACGCTCGCCCCGCGCTACCCGGGCCTGTCCGCGGACATGCCCCAGCGCTTCATGGAGCAGCTCCCGGAAATCTACGCCTGGCTGCGCCAGGACGCCGAGGCCATCAACCAAGCCGACCCCGCCGCCCGCAACGTGGACGAGGTCATCCTCACCTACCCCGGCTTCTACGCCATCGCCATCTACCGCATCGCCCACGCCCTGCACCTGTTGGGCTTCCCGCTCCTGCCCCGGCTCCTCACCGAGCTGGCCCACCAGCGCACCGGCGTGGACATCCACCCCGGCGCCACCATCGGCCGGCGCTTCGTCATCGACCACGGCACCGGCGTGGTCATCGGAGAAACCACCCTCATCGGCACCGGGGTGAAGATCTACCAGGGCGTCACGCTCGGCGCCCTCCAGGTGCAGAAGGACCTGGCCGACAAGAAGCGCCACCCCACCATCGAGGACGAGGTGGTGGTGTACGCCAACGCCACCATCCTCGGCGGCAACACGGTGGTGGGCCGCGGCAGCATCATCGCCGGCAACGCCTTCATCACCCACAGCATCCCCCCGGAGTCCATGGTCACCCGCCGCAGCGAGGTGCGCCACCGGGAGCCCAATGCCGAGTTCGACGAGCTTGAATACCACATCTGATGTAGCGGATATTCGTCTTCTGTAACGGACAGCTTCCCAAAGAGGGCATCCCCATGAAGGTGAACAACATCCTGGAGACGATCGGCAACACGCCGCACGTGCGCATCAACCGGCTCTTTCCCTCGCGCGTCGAGGTGTACATGAAGCTCGAGCGGGCCAACCCGGGCGGGAGCATCAAGGACCGCATCGGCCTGGCGATGATCGAGGACGCGGAGAAGCGGGGCCTGCTCAAGAAGGACAGCGTCATCATCGAGCCCACGTCGGGCAACACGGGCATCGGCCTGGCGATGGTGGCGGCGGTGAAGGGCTACAAGCTCATCCTGGTGATGCCCGAGTCGATGAGCATCGAGCGCCGCCGGCTGATGGCGGCGTACGGGGCCACGTTCGAGCTGACGCCGCGCGCGCAGGGCATGAAGGGCGCCATCGCCCGGGCGCAGGAGATGGTGACGCAGACGCCCAACGCGTGGATGCCGCAGCAGTTCGAGAACGAGGCGAACATCGAGGTGCACAAGCGCACCACGGCGCAGGAGATCCTCAAGGACTTCCCCGAGGGCCTGGACTACATCATCACGGGCGTGGGCACGGGCGGCCACATCACGGCGTGCGCCGAGGTGCTCAAGGAGAAGTGGCCGAAGCTGAAGGTACTCGCGGTGGAGCCGGTCAAGTCGCCGGTGATCAGCGGCGGGCAGCCGGGGCCGCACCCCATCCAGGGCATCGGCGCGGGCTTCATCCCGAAGAACCTGCACAAGGAGGCGCTGGACGGCGTCATCCAGGTAGCCGAGGAGGAGGCGTTCGAGTTCGCGAAGCGGTCCGCTCGCGAGGAGGGCATCTTCGTGGGCATCTCCTCGGGCGCGGCGCTGGCGGCGGTGAACAAGAAGCTGGCGGAGATCCCCGACAAGAGCCGGGTGCTGTGCTTCTGCTACGACACGGGCGAGCGCTACCTGTCCATCGAGAACCTCTTCCCGGCGCAGTAGCCCCGCCCATCACCCCCACTCCTCCCTCTCCCTCTGGGAGAGGGCCGGGGTGAGGGTGTGAATCACTTGCAGAACCCGCCCCGGCAACCCAGCCCCTGCACACAATCCTCATCTACCGAGCATCGTGCATCCTTCTCGCAGTCGCGGCCGACCCCCCCTGTCATCCCGTCCACGACGAATCCCTCATTCTCAACCGACTGGATGATGGGATTGTTCGCGAACGCCCCTTTCGACTTGTGCGTGAAGCTCACGCTCATCGATTTGCTCTCGTGCTCGACGTTCATGCTCAACTTCTTGGGGCTGAAGAGGATGGAATTGAAGACCTCTTGGGCGACATCTTCGGCCGACCAATCATTCCCCAATACAATGGGCACATGCGAGCGCGAGACCTGTCCATCACGATCGAACTCGAAGAACACCCGCTTGCGCCCATCGCTGATGGAGAACACCTCGCCATCCTCCAGCAGTTTTCCCTCGGGCACCGTGATGAGTCCCTTCGCCTCCGTGGCCGGTAGTCTGATGCACGAGGCACTGCAGGTACCACAAGCACCGGCATTGCCGTCGTCACACTGCTCGGTCCCCACGTTGAGGTAGCCATCACCACACCGGGCCGCGGTGCAGTTGTTCAAACAACTGTCGTTATTGCTGCCGTTGCCATCATCACACACCTCTCCGGCGCTGACGTTCACGATGCCATCACCGCACGCCGGAAGGGTGCAGTTCGAGTTGCAAGCCGCGGTCTCGCGTCCGTCATCGCACGCCTCGACATGCTCCGGCGCCCCCAGTGTATTCACATGTCCATCGCCACAGCGGGCCAAGGTACAATCACTGAGGCAGTCCGCGGTGTTATCGGTATTGCCCTCATCGCATGCCTCACCGCGATCCAGGATCTTGTTGCCACAGACCTCGCCGGAGTGACAATCGGCGCTGCACCCATCTCCCGCTACCCGGTTGCCGTCATCACAGACCTCGCCGATGACGGAGTCCGTGTAATGGTTTCCACACGTCTCATCCGATAGACAGTCCGCGCTGCAGCCATCCGCGGACCGGGTGTTGCCGTCATCGCACTTCTCCCCCATGGAGACGTCGACGACACCGTTTCCACACTTCTCGTTGGATTTGCAATTGGCACTGCAGCCATCGCCATCCCGGGTGTTGCCGTCATCGCACACCTCACCGGAGGCGGAATCCAGCACACCATTGCCACAAGCCTCCACGGACTCGCAGGTGCGGCTGCAGCCATCCCCATCCAGGATGTTGCCATCGTCACACGCCTCACCGGCCTGGAGGATGCCGTCTCCACAGTCCGTCTTGATGCAGACGTCCTGGCTGGCGGCGCACTTCTGCCCCGAGGGGCAGGCACGGCCCGAGGAGCAGAGCACGCTCTTGGGCTCCATGCAGGCGCAGAGCGACAGGACGAGGAGTGACAATCCGAAAATCTCTCTTTTCATCGGTCAGCTCAGAAGCGAAGGGACATGGACGCACCACCCACCCCATCGCCCACCAGGGGCGCGACGCTCAGCGTCCGCACACCCGGGTCGATGCGATAGGGCTGGGGTCTGTTGAGGAAGAGGAGCACCGCGCCCGTGACCAGCGCGGCCCCTCCAGCGGCATATGCGCCCAGGGACACGGTGCGCAGCAGGTCTCCCTGCTGACGCGCCTCCGTCAGCGCTGGCGCGGGCATACAGCCGCCACACGCCTCGACACCTTTATCGAAGGTGTCATAGCTGCCGAGCACCCCCAGGTGGAGCAGACCGCCTCCCGCGGCCACGGCCGCTCCCGCCCCCAACACCGTCCAGGGAATCCAGACGGGCCAGCGCGTCTTGTACCGGGTGAGTTCCTTCTCCGTGTAGAGCTTGAGCTCGACGGGTGTCGTCGCCCCGGGCATCAGCGTCTGGCGCAGCTCCGTGGGCTCGTAACCGCCCTTGGTCGCGGAGACATGGTACGTCCCGGGACGCACCAGCTTCTCGACACGATTGGGGGCAACGAACAGGAACTGCCCGTCCAGCGACACGCTGGCGCCAGGCTCATCACAGCTCACCTCCACGCGCGCGAGCTGCTTCTCGACGAGCGCCAGGTAGCGGCGGCCGTTCTCGTACTTCTCGCTCCCCAGGGGGTCCGGGCCGTAGCGCATCGCCTCCGTCAGGTGGAGATGGACCTCGAGAGGCCTTTCGAGGCTCATCAACGCCAGCGCCATGTTGTAGTGGATGGCGGGATGGTTCCACTGCGCGAGCGCCTTCTGGTAGCTCTCGAGCGCCTGCACGAAGAGGCTCTCTTCCAGCCGCGCGTTGCCCATCTCGAACAGCTCGAGCGCTTCCAGCCGATTCTTCTTCGGGACACCGCGGACCCAGGGATTCACTTCCGCTGACTCCAGGGTGGAGCCGCGCTCCTGCGCGGACGCAGGTCCGGCCCCCAGCGCCAGTGAGCCCACGGCCAGGCTCAGCGCAACCGCCTTCATCACCGCTCTCACTGCTCCACTCCCTTCAAATTCTTGATGTACCCCCCCAGCTCCGACTCCAGACGGAAGCGGCGCTCCTGCTCGCGAGCCAGCGCTTTCTTGAGCTCCTCGGCCGCCGAGTCCGCGTCCTTCCGGGCCTTGCGCTCCGACTTCGCGCTCTTCACGGCCATCCACTTCAAGAACCGGGCACGCCGCGTCGCCAGCTCGGCGTTGTCCAATGCGTCCTCCAGCATCTCGTTCTTCTCCAGCAGCGCTTCGTTGGCGCTCTCCGCCTGGCGGACGGCCTCCTCCTCCTGGCGCAGCGCCGTCTGGCGCTCCAGCTCCTTGGCCTGCACTTCCGCCAGGCGCTGCTTCACCTCCACCGCCGACGCCCGCGCCGCCACGGCCTGCCGCTCGGCTTCCCGCTGCGCATCGCGGATGCTCACCAGGGCCACCGCCGAGGCCGCCAGCAGCAGCAGCAGGAAGACCGTGGAGCCCACCACCAACGCCCGTTTGAGCCGCCCGGCCCGCGCCGCCTGCGTGAAGACGGCCTCCAGGAAGTCGCGCTGCAGCTTCGGCAGCTCGCTCCGGTAGCGCCGCTGGAAGCGGTGGGCCTCCTCCACCATCTCCCCGCGCCACAGCAGCCCACTGTCGAGCCCCTTCACCTGCCACTGCCGGGCCGCGTTGCGCAGCTGCTCCAGGAAGGCCGCGTCCTCCTGGCCCTCGTCCAGCCAGCGGCGCAGCGTGGGCCAGCTGTGCAGGAGCGACTCGTGGACGAGCTCCACCGTCGCCCCGGCCGTCCCTCCTCCCGTCTGCACCACCAGCAGCCGCGCCTGCACCAGCAGGTCCACCAGCCGCCGCAGCGCCGCCGTCTCCGACGACAGCTCGCCCAGCTCCTCCACCGAGACAATCGCCCGCGTGCGCTCGGGCGTCACCAGGCGCAGGAAGACGGAGCGAGCCAGCACGCGCTCCGCGGAGGACAGCCCCGCCAGCACGCTGTCGGCGTGCGTGGCGAGCGCACCGGCGATGCCCCCCATGGCGCCGTAGCTCTCCCGCGTGAGCAGCTTGCGCGCGGGGTCTCTCGACTCCCAGAGCTGGGTGGCGGCGAACTGCAGGAGCGGCAGCGCTCCCGGCGTGGCCGCCAGGTGCTCGAGCATGTCGTCCACCATGTCCGGGGACTCGAAACGGTAGCCGGCCATCTCCGCGGGCTGCACCAGCGCGTCCCGCAGGCCCTCGCCGTCCGGCGCCGCGAGGAAGAAGAGGCCCTGGCTCAGCTCGGCCATGAAGCGCTCGTCCTCGGACACCCGGTCCAGGAAGTCCGAGCGCAGCGACACCACCACGCGCATGGGCGAGGTCGCGTCATCCGCGATGCCGGCCAGGCACGCCGTGAAGGCCAGGCGCTCCGCGGCATCGGGCACCTGGGTGTAGAGCTCCTCGAACTGGTCCACGAAGAGAAGGATCTTGCGGCCCTGGCGCCGGGCGCGGCTGCGCAGCACGGTGCCGACGAAGCCGGGCTCGATGCGCAGGCGCTCGGCGAGCCGCTGCTGCGTCTGGAGGTCCTCCTCCACGGTGGCCGAGGAGCTCACGAAGGGCGCCACCATGCTCGCCAGCGCCGAGAGCGGATGACGGCCGGGGCGGATGACGAGCGCCTCCCACTCCTCGCCGGAGCGCTTGAGGACGGGCACCAGGCCGGCGCGCACGAACGAGGACTTGCCCGCGCCGGAGGGCCCCACCACGGCCAGCAGCGGCCGGTCCCCCATCCGGTTCATCAGGGCGGCGATCTCCCGGGAGCGGCCGAAGAAACGGTCCGCGTCCGCCTCCTGGAAGGAGCTGAGCCCGGCATAGGGGCTCTCGTCGATGCGCAGCTCGCGGGCGTAGCGCCCGGGCAGGAAGGGCTCGAGCGCGCGCAGGAGCGCGAGCGCATCCGGGAAGCGCTCCTCCTTGTGCTTGAGCAGACAGCGGTCGACGATGGCGGCCAGCTCCGCGGGGGCATCCGGCAGCGCGTCGCGCAGGCGGGGCATGGGCTCGTCGAGGAAGGCGGTGACGGCAAGCTGCGAGCCGCGCAGGGGCTCCAGGGGGTGGCGGCCCGCGAGCATCCGGAAGAGCATGATGCCCACGGCCCAGATGTCCGTGCGGTGGTCCACGGGCACCCCGTTGCCCCACTGCTCGGGGGACATATAGGACATGGTGCCCAGGATGGCGCCGTGTTGGGTGAGGCTGGAGTCCTTGGGCGGGAGCGCGGACACGTCCGCGGCCTGCACGATGACCGAGGACTCCTCCTGGCGGAGCACCTTGGCGATGCCGAAGTCGAGCACCTTGATGGCGCCCGAGTCGGTGACGAGGATGTTCTCGGGCTTGAGGTCGCGGTGGACGATGCCCTGCTCATGGGCACAGGCCAGGGCGCGCACCACGGGCACCATCAGCTCCACGGCGCGGGACGGCGGCAGGCGCTGGCCCTTGAGGAGCTTGTTGAGGGGCTGGCCCTTGAGGAACTCCAGCACCATGTAGGGGCTGTCGTTGAACTCGCCAGCGTCGTAGATGATGACGATGTTCTCGTGGCTGCACCGGGCGGTGGCGCGGGCCTCGAGGATGAATCGCTGGGTGAGCGCGGGCTCCTGGGTGTGGAGGAACTTGATGGCCACGCGGCGGCCGAGCCGGGTGTCTCGGGCGAGGAAGACGGTGCCCATGCCGCCACTGCCCAGCTCGCGGATGAGCTCGTAGTGGTGGATGCGCGCGCCGGGGCCCGGCACGCCCGGCACAGGCGCCTCGGCGGAGTGCTCCGGGGCTTGCCGCGCTCCGGCGGAAGGGCGTGCCTTCACGTCAGGGCCCTGGCGCGGGTGGCCCAGGTCTCCGGGTACGAAGTTCCTCATGTCGATGCCCGCGGGATGCTCCCCGCGCGCGGCACCGGCGTCGTTACTGTTCATGATTGGATCGAGCCCCCTGATGCTGGATGAATCGGGGCACCGTGCGACACGCGGCGGCAGACTTCATGCCGCTCTCTTCGCCCACGCCCCTGTCGAAAAGTACACGAACGTGTTTGAGCACTGGAAGCAGACGTCCTCGACCGTGCTCCTTCTCGACTCCCAGCAGGCCAGACGGGCAGACGTCCGTCCACCTCAGCTACAGAAGATCCAAAAATTCTATCAGTCCCCCGAGACCGAACAAGCCGTACACCGGGCTGTGAGCCATCAGGCGTCTGGCTTGTCGAGGAGCGAGGTGGCAGCCGGCCGGGCGGCGCTCATATCGCCGGTGACTGGATGACGTAGTAGAGGGACTGGAAGTACCGGTGCAATGCATTGAGAAGCTGGATGAGGAACGGCCAGCCCATCACCGTGAAGCCCATGATGGCCGCAGTGACGATCGCGTATTCCACCATCGCCTGACCCCGAGGCGTCCTCTCCAGGCGGCTACCGCGCATCCGCTTCATCCTCCTTGCACTCCTTCACACACGTCTTCTCCTCCTGCTCGCAGGCCTTCACACACTTCGCCGTGCCTCCCCCCGCGTGCTCCTCGCAGATGGCCACGCACTGCCTCGTCTCCTCCCGGCAGTACTTCTCACAGCTCTCGGCCCGCGCCAGCCCGCCCGCCCACAGCAGCCCGCCTACCAGTCCCCACGTCCATGCGCTCTTCATCGAACCGCCTCCGGGCCATGCCCCGCTGGAGCGCGCATGCGCTCGGTCAATGACAGGTAGACTTCCGCATCCAGCAGCGAAGGAGCCTGGCGCACCATCACCAGGCCGCGCACGCCGCCTCGGTGCACCTCCAACTCCGCCGCCAGCTCTCCCGGCTCTTGCAGCGGCTGCACGCTCCACCCCCGCCCCTCGAACGTCCGCTGGAGCAGCTCCGCCGCCCCGGGGACGGACATCCCCGCGAGCCGCCCGGACAGCGTGTACTGCGTGGCTCCCTCCATCTGGAAGGTGAGCACCGTGGGCTCCTCCGTCTCCTCTGGCAGGGGAATCCACCCAGGCACCTCCGGCGCCCCCTCGAGCAACGGCGCCACCTGCCCCGACGAAATGAACACCAGCGTCTCGCCCCCCTGCGCCAGCACCGACACCAGGTGCACCGCCTCCGCCGCCGGGCTCCAATACCCCACGTAGCCGGCGTACTCGCCGTGGCGCTCGCCCAGCACCGGCAGTCCCGCCTCCAGCAGCGTGTCCCGGTAGTGGCTCAACACCTGGTCCGGCGCATCCTCCGTGGAGAACCACGCGACCGCCACGGGCGCGTCCGGCCCCAGGTAGTCCGCCGCCAACACCTCCGGGCGGCTGCCCCGGGGATAGGGTGGAAAGGCAGACAGCGCCCGCTCCAGCACCGCCTCCTCCTCGGGCGTCCGCGCCCCTCGCCGCGCCACCGGGCGTGCCTCGTCCGGCACCACGCGCTCCACCGGCGCTGGCGCCACCTCCTCCGCCAGGCGCCCCCAGCCGAAGCCCACGAGGCCGCCCACCACCACCGCCGAGAACAGCAGCGACAGGACTCGCACCGCCAACCGTGGCACCCTGCTCATCGGCACGTCCCCGGCTTGCGGCAGCCCATGTAGTACGGGCCCCGCTTCTCGTAGGTCTTCTGGTTCCGGTTCTGCTCCCAATCCTTCCACTCGGTATTGAAGTAGCTGCTGGAGCCGCTCGCCTGTTTGATTTTCTCACTCGGCGCCTCCATGCCCGCCGTATGCGGCTTGATGGAGAGATTGGGCTTGCGCGGATCGTCCCCCCCCTCGTCCGGCAGGAACTTGCCGTCGAGCAACGACTGCCTCGCATTCTTGAAGAAGTCTTCGGCGCCCTTCTTCATCTGGACGTAGCCCTGACTCTGAGCGCTCGCGTAGACGTTGTTCACCCGCTCGTACAGCTCCCCTTCCTTCTTCCCCGGCCGCGCCTGCGCCGGCTTCGTCAGCGCCCAGGTGTCCACGAGGATGGACATCTCCTGCTCCTTGATGAAGTAGGCGGAGCCCTTGTCGCCGTCCTTGGCGTTGTCATGGTAGCCGTTCCCGCCCTTCTTCGCGCGCCACATCTTCTTCGTCAGGTCCACCCGCTCCTTGTCATCCGAGAACTCGGGGAGGAAGCGCTGGGGCAGCAGATAGTTCTCCACCACCGCCCGGGCCGAGCAGTGGATGAAGCCGCCCTGGTTGAACTCGCCGGACGAGTGGTAGCCCGCGTACAGCCCGTCCGCCCCGAGGTCCCCCACCGACTTGTCCGGGCCCACGCACGTCACCTGCTTGGTGTCGCCAGGCTTGTCGACACTGTCACCCTTCGCCTTCTCCCTGCTGTTGAGCCAGCACACGTGCGCCACCAGCGCCGTGCCGTCATGGTGGTCCTCCTCGGCGCAATCCTTGAGCTCGCCGCTCTCGGTCTTCTCGTCGTAGCGGTTCTTGCCGGACTCGTGATCGCAGTACATCAGGCGGGCGTAGTGCTGCACCGTCACGGGATTGAACTTCTTGTCTCCGGTTCCCGTGTAGTCCTGCACCGTGTAGTCCCACACCGTGGAGACGACGGCCTCCTGCACGTCCAGCGAGTAGCGCAGCAGATCATCCAGGAAGAGGGCGTAGAGGAAGATGGGGATGAGGACCAACATGCACAGGGCCATCTCCACCGAGGCGGCGCCTCGAGCGGCACACCTGGATACGGAGGAGCTCATAGCGCCAACCTCCCGGCGCCCTGGACGAGCCGGGCCGCGTCCTCGTCCCCGGCGGCCTCGAGCACCTTCACGGCCTGCTCCCGGGTGAGCGGGTGCAGCTTGGCCCGCCAGTACGGGCTGAAGAGGTTGGGCGCCTCGCGCCAGCCGTTCTCCCCGAAGCGGTGGTAGTAGACGAGCGCCTGGGACAGGGCCGCGCCCTCGTCCGCCGCCAGGGTGAGCTTGCCGGTGGAGGCCCCCTGCCGGAACGTCACCGTGGCCGAGTCATTGAGTTCCCAGGGAAGCGGCTTGCCACTGTCTCCCCAGCGCAGCTTCCGGGACAGATAGCTGTAGACGCGAGGCTGGCCCCAGTCCCGCCTCGCGTCGTCGTTGGCGCGGAACTTCATGAAGCAGTTGCCGCCTCGCGCGCAGGCGGTGAGCCCCTTGGTATTGACGCCCTCGAAGCGGTGACGGCCCTGGTGGGCGCCCCCCGGACGATGGCCGCCACCGTTCTTGTCGCTCCACACGCGCACGGAATAGGAGCCGGAGGGGGCGATGCCATGTTTCCACTGGTTGAACATGGCACCCGACTCGTCCGCGGAGACGGCGAGGCCTTCGTTGCCCGCCGACTGCCCGGGCCCATGCAGCGCACCGGGCGACTGCACCGTCTTCGCCGTCCCCTTGTGTTTGGGAAGCACCCAATGAGACCCCTCGCCGGGGATGTCGCGGAGCTCTTTGAGGAAGTCTCCATGGAGATAGGAGGGATAGCTGAAGAAGACACCGCGGTTGGCGGGCCAGCCGGGGCGGGAGGCATTGGCCACCTCGGTCATCACCCGGGCGCGCGCCTTCAGAGGGGAGCTGGCCACGCTGCTCTCGCAGGGCCTGCCGTCCACCGCGCACTCGAGCTCGTCCGCGTTGAGGCGCCCCACCTGCCCGGGAAGCTCCCCCACACCAGGGGCGTTGGCGTCCGCCAATCTGCCCAGCCCGTGGGCCCGGCCGTCGCGCACCGCCTCCAGCGTCCGCGTGTGCACCTGGCTCTGCGAGGCGTGGATGTCGTCCACCATCCGATCCAGCCCCGTCATGATGGTGTTGAAGTTCCCTTCCAATCCCCGCACCTTCCGGTCGTACTTGCGGCCCGCGCTCCCGTACTTGCTGGCGATTCTCAACGCCTTGAAGGCATGCACGCAGTGCTTGAAGCACTTCTTGCAGCCGCACTGCGCGAACTCCTGCGCCGCGATGAGCTGGAAGTTGCCACGCGAGGCCCGCATCATCTCTCCGGTGACACTGGAGGCGGCCATGTACGCGTGGATGCTGTTCATCGCCACGTACGAAGCGGCAATGGAGCGGTTGCTCACCGCGTAGTAGTTGAGCGCGCGCGCCTCCAGCACCGCCATCGAGTAGGCGAGCACGTCGCTGTGCTGCTGGAGGCTGACCTTCTTGCGCAGCGCATGGCCGAGGTTGAAGCTGAGCGCCACCAGCAGCGCCAGCACCAGGAAGGTGAGCGCACCGAGCACCATCGTCTGGCCCCGCTCACGGCGGCGCGAGGGCCTCAGAACATGAAGCGGCATTCGTTCTTCCCGGGCAGAGGGTACTTCTGCGGGTAGAGGTTGGACTGCATCCGCATGGTGTAGGTGGCGCGGATGGGAAGGATGTAGAGGCCCCGGCTGGCGAGATCGTTGTACAGGTCGACCTTCACCGGGGTCCGGTCGGAGCGGCGCTTGAGCCGGAGCACGGGGGTGATGTCCCGGTGGCGGCTGGCCGCGTGGATGACCTGGTTGGCGAAGGGAATGGGCATCCGGTAGTTGAACGTCACCTGGACGCGCAGCTTGGTACGCTCACTCTCCTTCCAATCGCCGCCGTTGCCGGTGGACCACTCCGGGTCATCGAAGTCCACCTCGGCCGGGTTGCCGGGGAAATCTTCACTCACCGGCCCGCAGATGGTCACCGCGGCATGGGGGAGCCCATCGGCGTCCGGCATCTCGTTGACCTGGACGCTGTTCCACTTCCACTTGGCGTTGAAGTCGTCCGCCGTGGTGACGGACTTGATGTACTCACCGCCCCCCAGATCCCGGCTCACCAGCGGCAGCAGGACGGCGAGGGCGGCACGCTCCATCATGTCCACATCCGCGTGGTGCAGGGAGCCCGCCCGCGCGGCCTTGTAGGCCGCGTACTTCGTCATCAGCCGCGCCTGGTGCATCAGGGACAGTTGCAGGAGGCCCAACAGGAGGAACACGAACATGGGCAGCACGATGGCCGACTCCACCGCGGCCTGCCCTGACTCGCGTCCGCCGCCTGGACGCTGAATGGCTGCTCTTGCTTTCATGTGACGGGAGGGCCGGCCCTGGCTCACGCCTCACCCACGCCCTGATCCAACACGCTACACAGACACACCCGCGGGGTGAAAGCAGACGTCCTCGACCATGCTCCCTCTCGACTCCCCCCAGCCCGGGCGAGCGGACATCCGCTGCCGTTCAGCAGGCACCGGGGACGCGGCTATACTCGGCGAATCTCCCCACCCTCGGAACCTCCGTGACCCCCTGTCCCTTCTGTCATCACGGCACCATGCGCCCCACCCTCCTCGGGGGCTTCCTGCGGGAGGAGTGCGGAACCTGCCGCGCGGTGTGGTTCGAGGAGGGCTCGCTCGCCAGGGTGGTGGGGGCTCCGGCGCTCGTCGTCCTGGTGCGAAAGGCGTTGAAAAGCCTCGGAGAATGCAAGCACTGCCAGGCCACGCTGCGGGAGGCCCCGAGCTGCCCCTCCTGCGGGGAGGAGGCCTCGCGCTGCCCCCAGTGCGGCAGCGGTCCACTGGCGGTGGCCAAGGTGGCCGAAGTGCCCGTGGATGTCTGCACGAGCTGCCGGGGCGTGGGCCTGGATGCGGGCGAGCTGGAGCTCCTGCTGCGCATGCCGAAGGCGGCACCGGACCCGTGGCCGCCAGCGCGCGGCAAGGGCCCCCCGGAGCCAGCGCCTCCAGAGGACTCCTGCGCCGGCTGCCACCGCGAGCTGAAACGAGCGCATGCCTTCGCCTGGGAGGACAAGCACTGGTGCGGGAGTTGCGCACCAAAGGGGGCGAGCCCGGTGGAGGTGGCGCTCACCCCGTACGACCCTCAGACGGATGACTCCTTCCTCCCGCCTCAGGTCCTCACCCTGAGGGAGCGAAATGACAAACCCGCTGGTCCAACACGCGCCGAGGTGGAATCCGCGCTGGTGTGGTTCTTCTCGAAGCTGCTGGGGTGATCGGTATAGAAGGAGATCATGCGACCCCTCCTGCTGACCGTCCTGCTTCCCTCACTCACCGCCGCTGGCGGCTTCCAGCGCCTGCACGCCGAGCAGGCCACGGCCACCAGCTTCCTCAAGAGCAACTGGAACAAGTACGAGGAGAACTACCACCCCAGCTACGTGCTCGATGACGATGTGAAGACAGCCTGGGTGGAGGGCGCCGAGGGAGATGGAATCGGCGAGTCGCTGACGATTCCCGTCTCGGCTCTCAAGTCGGCGCGGGCCATCCGCCTCGTCGTCTTCAATGGCTATCAAAAATCCAAGGCGCTGCTGAGCGCCAATTCCGCGCCCCGGCAGCTCACCGTCACCGTGCGCGGCCCGGGAGGCCAGGAGTCCGCGAAGACGCAGCTCACGCTCGAGCGGAAGATGGGGCCCCAGTCCTTCGACATCCCCGTGACGGGCGCCGTGGCGGACGTGGTGCTCACCGTCGACAGCGTGCACCCGGGCTCCAAGTACAAGGACACCTGCGTGTCGGACGTCCAGGTCTTCGTGGACAGCGACGTGCCGTACAACGCCGCCGTCGAGAAGGGAAAGCACGAGGCCCTGCTCCAGTGGAAGAAGGAGCGCCTGGAGGCCGCGAAGTACTTCGCCCGTCTGCCCAAGAGCTACCCGTTCGCGTCCTCGCGCTTCGAGCAGAAGGTGGAGCAGAAGCTGCTCTCCAAGCGCTACGCCCGGGTGCTCGACGAGGACAAGGACGGCCATGCCGAGAAGGGCGTGCCCGCCAGGGACTTCGTTCCGCTGCTCACCCAGGTCGAGAAGGGACAGCTCGCCGGCCCCCTGGCCGAGCCGGACAAGGCGCTGATCCAGGAGCTCGGCAAGCTCGCCGCCGCTCCGCCCCAGGAGGGGAAGTGGTACTCGCTCACCCAGCGGGGCCGCGTGGTGCTGCCGGAGAACTTCTCCTACCCGGAGGACTTCTCCCTCTCCCCACTCATGGTGCCCCTGTTCAACCTGTCCGAGGCCACCCTCTTCGAGGCCAAGGGGCGGGGCTCCCTCACCCCGAGGCTGAGCGACGACGAGGGATACCGGCACGGCACGGTGCTCTCGAATCTGCTGGTGCTCGAGGGCTCGGCCACCGACGTGAAGAAGGTGTACTTCACCCAGACGCACGTCGTCGTCGAGCGCACCTCCTCCACGACCACCACGCATGCCATCGCGCTGCTGGAGGGCGGAAGGCTCACGCGCCTGGTGACGTTGGAGACCAGCGAGGATGACCTCGGGAGCCCCATCGTGACCGTGGGCGTGACGACCGCCACGTACACGAATGGAAAGGTGTCCCGGCTCGAGCGGACCGAGCTGGTGGACAGCAATTCCGAGTACGAGGGAGTGGACCCCGAGTCGGGAATCTCCGTGCGGAAGGCGACGAGCGAGGCCGTGTCGAGCACATGAAGCAGGTGGCACTCCTCGCCCTGCTCCTGGCCACGGCGGCGGGGGCCGAATCCCCCTCGCCCTGGGACTTCGGGAGCTTCCTGGAGCCCGTGCGCGTCTCGGGCGCCTCGGCGGAGACGTGCGAGTCGTGCCACCCGGAGGTGTACGAAGCGTGGACGCGGTCCCGCCACCGGCGGAGCCTCGACAACGCCGTGTTCCTCGATGGCTTCGCGGCGGAACCGCATCCCCGCTGCGTGTACTGCCATGCCCCGCTCGAGGCGCAGGCGAAGGCGGCGCTGCGGCGGCGTCCGGCCCTGGTCCGCGAGCGCTCCCTCGCCTCGGTCCCCCGGGAGTCGCTGGCCCACGAGGGCATCACCTGTGTGACGTGCCACGTCCGCGAGGGCGTGGTGATGACGGCGAATCCCCGACCTCCGGAGGCCGATCACCCCCTGCGCTCCGAGCCGAAACTGGCCGAGCCCTCCTTCTGCGCGAGCTGTCACGAGTTCCTCGGCCACGAAGTGGTGGACGGGAAATCCGTGCTCACGGACGAGAAGATGCAGACGACCTGGAGCGAGTGGCGCGACTGGCGGGACCGCGGCGGCCAGGGCACGTGCCAGAGCTGCCACATGCCCGGCGGCTCGCACGCGTTCCGGGGAGCGTATGACCGGGACTTCCTCCGGGGCGCGCTGTCGCTCCGGGTGGAACGGACACGGGGGCAGCTCGTCGCGGTGCTCGAATCTCGCGGCGTGGGGCACGCCTTTCCCACGGGGGACGTGTTCCGCCACCTGACGCTGTGGGCCGATGACAGGCCCGTGGCGCGGCTCGGGCAGACCTTCGAGCTCACCGCCTCGGAAGGGGGAGGCCTGCACGTGCGCCGCACCGGCAACACGGCGCTCCAGCCCTTCGAGCCCACGCGCGTGGTGCTACCCACTGACACCCGGCGCGTGCGCGTCACGTACCACTACGCCGAGGAGCGTCACGAGCGGCGAGGCACGGTGCCCCGGGACCAGCTCGTCATCGAGCTGGCCGCCCAGGACGTTCCCGTCCGCCGGTGACGGGCCCTACTTCGCGGCCGGACGGGCGAAGGCCGAGGCCATGGGGAAGATCTCATAGCGCCCGATGGCCCGGGCGGGATCCTTCTCGAGCAGGGCACTGAGCGCGGCCATGGACTCCGCCTCGAACACGGCCAGGCCGAAGACGCCCTTGGGATCCATCACCGGGCCCGCCACCACCAGGGAGCCGGCCGAGAGCTGGCTCTGGAGGAACGCGCTATGTGCGCCCATCGTGGCCTGCTCCTCGGCGGTCATGGACATGGGGAAGTCGGGACGATTCGGCACGAGCCGGGCGAAGAAGAAGCTGGAGGGCATGAGGCGGGTCCTTGGTTTGGAGGGCGCGGGCTCCATCCACTACGCTCCCGCGCGTGACGCCATATACCATGCTGCACCTCGCGCTCGCGGGCGCGTTCCTCGTCCTCGCGCTGGTGCATTTCGTGACCTGGGCCGCCGTGCGCACCCAGCGGGTCCAGCTCTGGCTCGCCTCGAGCTTCCTCGGCTTCGCGGTGCTCACCTTCACCATCGGTCTCACCAGCCGCGAGGCCAGCGCGATGATCGCCGACACGCGGCCATGGCTCATCCTCGGCGTCCTCCCGTCGATTCCCCTCCCCTACACCCTCCTGCGCGTCCTGTGGTCGCTGTTGGATCAGCCGCTCACCCTCTGGCGGCGGGTGATGCTGGGCGTGGCCCTCGCGTTCGGGACGGTGCGCGTGGTCGACGTGACCTGGTCCGTCCTCACGCTGCCCACGGCCGGGTTGACCTCGGAGCAGCTCACGCATGCGACCGCGGGCCTGAGCCTCCCCCTCTTCTGGCTGCTGGCGACGAGCGTGGCCGGGACCTGGGCCGTGGAAGCGGCGCGGCTCCTGAAACGCCGGGGCGCGATGGCGATCGCCGTGCTCGCCGCCGCCCTGTGCGCGCTCGTGCTCCTGGGCCGCGAGCTCGCCATCGACGCGGGCTGGCTCCCGGGCCCTTCGCTCTTCGCGCTCGTGGGACTCCCCTTCCTGCTGTTCGCCTCCTCCGCGCTCGCCATCCTCACCGCCCGCTCGCTGCGCGGCGCGGACCTGGGCACCGGCATCCACCGCTACCGCCGGCTCACCCGGCTCGGACGCGGCGGCATGGGCGAGGTGTGGCTCGCGGTGCGCACCGGCCGCGCGGGCTTCCACCGGCTTGTCGTCCTCAAGCGCATGCTGGATGAGGAGCACGAGGAGCCCGAGGTCCGGCTCCACCGCTTCATCGGCGAGGCGCGCACCGCCGCGCGCCTCCACCACCCCAACATCGTGTCCGTCTACGATCTCGGCCAGGTCGATGGCGGGTGGTTCATCGTCATGGAGTACCTGAGCGGCGTGAACGTGCTCGAGCTCGTCCGGCGCGTCCACAAGGGAGAGCCGTTGCCGCTCGAGGTGATCGTCGAGATCTGCCAGCAGGCCCTGCGGGGGCTCGCCTATGCGCACGAGCGCGGCGTGATTCATCGCGACATCAGCGCGGACAACCTCGTCGTGTCCTTCGATGGCGTGGTGAAGGTCGTCGACTTCGGCATCGCGCATGGGTCCGGCGAAGCGCAGGAGCAGGTCACCCCGAGCGTCGCCTCGCTGCCCGCGACACGGCTCACGCAGGTGGGCGGCATCATCGGGAAGGTCCCGTACATGCCCCCCGAGCGCATGGAAGGGGCCGAGGCGACGATCTCCGGAGATCTCTTCGCGCTCGGCTGCGTGCTCCATGAGCTGCTCTTCGGCAGGCTTCCCGACCTCTCCTCGGGCCGCCTCCAACTTCCGAACGCGGAGCGGCCCGACGCCCCCGCCGCGTATGCGCTGCTCCGGAACGTCCTCGCGACCGCGCTTCACCCGGCCGTGGCACGGCGTTACGCCGACGCGAGGGCCTTCCAGCGCGGGCTCGAACCGGTCCGGCAGGCGCTCCCGGCGGTCGAGCTCACGAGCTGGCTGCGAGAGAACTTCGCGGAGCGGTGGGCACGCGAGCGGAATCTCTCCGAGCTGGGAGATCCCACGCCCGCCGAGGTGGAAGCGTTGCTCACGCGTGAGATCGCCGCGGCCCCCGGAGTGGACTCGGGGACCACGCGGATCATCGGTGCGAAGGCCGAGACGCCCATCGAGGAACAGACAACGCGACTCATCCAGCGTCCCCGCTGAACCCCAGGGAGTGCGACGTGGCCACGAAAGCCGCCAGCAAGAAGCCCGCGAGCAAGAAACCCGCGAAGCGCAGCGCGTCCGAGCCCGAGAGCGTCGAGGCCTTCCTCGCGTCGCTCGAGCACCCGTTCAAGCAGGAGATCGCCGCCCTCCGGCGGATCATCCTCGGTGCGGATCCGAAGATCGCCGAAGGCATCAAGTGGAACGCGCCGAGCTTCCGGACCTCGGAGTACTTCGCGACCTTCCAGCTCCGAGCGAAGGACGGCGTGCAGGTCATCCTGCACCTGGGTGCGAAGACGCGGGACACCGCGGTCACGGGCATCCAGGTGGCCGACCCCGAGTCCTTGCTCGAGTGGCTCGCCAGGGATCGGGCGTCGGTGAAATTCCGCGACGCGAAGGACATCCGCGCGAAGCAAGCCGCCTTCGCGAACATCCTCCGCGAGTGGATCCAGCACGTGTAACGCGGAGGCTTGACCCACCCGAAACGAAACCGCCGCCCGCGAGACCACGCGGACGGCGAAGGAGCACCAGCGGGGGCTGGTTCTACATCGGGCCCGCGCAGTTCGCCGTGTGCGCGCCGGCGGGGCACCAGTAGTTGCGGATGTTCAACCCATCCTTCGTGCCCGTGCGCGAGCTGCAGGTGTTACCCACCCAGTTGGCCTCCTTCAGGGTGATCCGGTTCGGGCTCGGCGCCGTGTCCACGTCCGCGACGTACGCGACGTGGCCGTACACACTCGACGTCGGGATCATCGCCACGCAACCCCTGTGGGCGTGGTTGCTGTTGATGATCGCCACCTTGTCGCTCCAGTAGGTCAGGCCGTACGGGAGGTTGGGCTGCAAGCACCGGGCGTGCAACACACAGTTGTCGCAGTAGCCACACACCGCCGACTCCGTGGTGCCGACGTCGTGCTCATCCGCGTGGTCGGCGTGGGCCTCGTGGTTCGCGCCGTAGGACGCCTGCTCCTCGGGAGACAGATCCTCCGCCTCGACACCACCACAGCCGGTCACTGCGAGAGAAAGGGAGAGAAGGGACAGCGCCACGATCTTCGTCTGGAGTCGAAACATGGGGAATTGCCTCCGTCGGTTGCGGTTGCGATGAACCAGCAATACTGGATTAGCCCTTCAGGTCCAATAGCCCCCCAAAACAGGCCACGCCATCTGGCGCGGCGCGAGCGCGGGAAAATCCCGCGGAAATTCGATTTCTGGGATGCGGGCGGGCCCGGGCCCTCTCTCGGGTATGGACGTGTGTCGCTCGCTGCCAGCCTGGAGCCCGCTGGGCTCATGCGCCCGGACGACACGGATCCAATTGGAGGCCGCGGCCCTTCCGCTCGAGCTTCCCGCTGGAGCGACCTTCCACACCGCCGGGGAATCCGTCGAGGGACTCACGCTCCTGTCACAGGGTGTGGTGCGGATCTTCCATGCCCTGTCGCCGGACTGTCAGTTCACCGTGAAGCTGCTCCGGGCGCCGCACATCCTCGGCGTGCTCGAGGTGATGCAGGCCAGCCGGTGGGTGGCCTCGGCGGAGGCGCTCACGCCGCTGGAGGGGTACGTCCTTCCAGCGCCCGTGTTCCGCGAGGCGCTCGCGAGGGACCATGGCTTCACCACGGCGGTGCTGACGGACCTGGCGGCCAGCTTCGAGGGCACCATCCGGATCAGCCGCGCCATGGGCTTCGACGGGTGCGAGCAGCGGCTCATCCGCGTGTTGCTGGAGTACGCGGAGCACTTCGGGCGCCCGGGGGAGGAAGGGCTCGTCATCCGCTACCCGCTCTCCCGGCAGCGGCTGGCCCTGGAGATCGGAGCGGCGAGGCGCAGCGTGGACCGGGCCCTGGCGGCACTGGCCTCCCGGAAGCTGCTCTCGCTCTCCCCCAAGGGCTGGCAGGTGCTCCACGCGCCCGACGCGCTCCGCGCCTTGTTGATCGCCCCGGGCTGAGCGTCGGGTAGAGTCCGGCCGGACCGAAGCCCCGGAAGGTGCCCATGCCCGCTGACTCCACTGCCCTGGCCCCGCTGCTCCACCAGAACGCGCTGCGCGTGCGCCAGAAGAAGGAGTGGGGGGAGATCCTCACCGGCTTCGAGGGGCGCAACACGTACGAGGTGGTGGGCGACGACGGGCAGACGCTCTTCTATGCGGGTGAGGTGGGCGGCGGGCTGGGCACCTGGCTGCTGCGCATCTTCCTCAAGGCGAAGCGGCCCTTCACGATGGAGCTGAGGACACGCTCGGGCGCCCCGGTGCTGCGGCTGCGGCGGCCGTGGCGGTTCTGGCTCTCCACCCTGGAGGTGGAGGATGGGGACGGCCGGCTCCTGGGCCACATCCAGCAGCGCTTCCGCTTCTTCACCCGCGCCTATGACGTGCTCGGCCCCAATGGCGAGGAGCTGGCCCACCTGAATGGGCCCTTCTTCCGCCCGTGGACCTTCGTCATCGAGGAGGGAGGCCGCGAGGTGGGCACCATCGCCAAGAAGTGGAGCGGCTTCGGCAAGGAGCTGTTCACGGACGCGGACAACTTCGGCGTCCAGTTCGAGGGCCTCCGTGACGCGCGCCTGCGCACCCTGGTGATGGCGGCCACGTTCCTCATCGACTTCGTCCACTTCGAGAACCGGCGCGAGAGCAGCAGCTGAGCGGCCGCCCCGTCCATTCACTTCCCCGAGAACGCCTGGACCATCTCCACCAGCCGATCCAGCTCCCCGGGCTGGTTGTAGAAGTGCGGCGAGATGCGGATGCGCCCGCGCCGCAGCGAGAAGCTCACCTGGCGCTCGGAGAGGTACGAGGCCAGCGCCTTCACATCCCCACGCGGCGGCAGGAAGGTGAGGATTCCCGCGCGGTGGGCGGGAACGGGCCCCGTCTCGCACCCGATGGCGCGCAACTCCCGGTCCAGGTGGGTGAGCAGCTCCCGGATGCGGGCCTCGACGTTCTCCAGGCCCACCTCCAACAACAGCCCCAGCGCGGCGCCCAGCGCATAGGTGCCGGCGTAGTTCTGGCTCCCCTCCTCGAACTTCAACGCATCCGGACGCAGCTCGAAGTGGGCACGGTTGAAGTTCCACGCGTCCGTGGTGGAGCGCCAGCCGACGAGCACCGGCCGCACGCGCGGCAGCACGTCCTTGTCCACGTAGAGGAAGCCGATGCCGGACACGCCGATCATCCACTTGTGGCTGTCCGCGCTGAGGAAGTGGATGCGGCTCTTCTTCACGTCCACCGGCAGGCAGCCCACGCTCTGGATGCCATCCACGCAGAAGAGCACGCCCGAGCGCTCGCAGAGCGCGCCAATCGCCTCCAGGTCCGTGCGGTAGCCCGAGGCGAACTGGACGGAGCTGACGGCCACCAGCCGCGTGCGCGGAGTGATCGCCGCGGCCACCGCCTCGGGAGTCACGCCCCCGTCGCGCATCTCGATCTCCCGGACGGAGACGCCCCGGTCGCGCAGATGCAGCCAGGGATAGACGTTGGACGGGTACTCGATGGACGAGGCCACGGCCACCTCGTCCCCGGGCCTCCAGTCGAGCCCCTCGGCGACCAGGCCCAGGCCATGGCCCGTGTTGCGCACGAAGGCGATCTCCTCCGGCGCCGCGCCCACCATCCTCGCCGCCAGCCGGCGCGTGTCCTCCGTCCGCGCCTCCCAGCCCCGCTCGTAGCGCACGCCGTGCTGGAGCACGTCCTCCACCCACTCGCGCATGGCCGTGGCCACCCGCTGGCTCGTGGGAGCGACTCCCGCGTGGTTGAAGTACAGCTGCTCCTTCACGACGGGGAACTCGGAGCGGTAGGCGTCGAAGTCGGGGGACGAGGTCATGGCGCGCGCATCATGCCAGGACGGCGCGCCCGTGCGGCCACGGACGCGCCCCCCTCGTCACCGGCTCAGCGGCCCGGGCAGGCCAGCGCGAGCCCCTGCTGCAGGGACATCTGGGGCGTCACCTGCCGCGCCAGCCCCGCCACGCCTTCCTGCTCGAAGGCCGCGTTGGCCTCGGCCACCGCCTCGCGCGAGTGCACCGTCACCGCCGCACCCGAGGCATCCAGCACCTCCACCCCTCCGTCCACGCGCTCGCGCGCATGCACCAGCAGCACGCCCGCCTCGTCCCGCACCGCCATGCCGTCCTCGAGCGGCTCGAAGTAGCGCACCACCGGCTTCTCCCCCGCGCGCTCCAGCTCCACCCGCATCACCCCGGCCTGCTCGTCACGCGACAGCTTCAGCGTGTCCGTGGGGCTCAGCTTCACCACCCGCGTCCCGTCCTCCTGCGTCCCCGCGCTCGCCAGCGGGTTGCTCCCCGTCCAGAACTCCAGCGTGTTGAACACGAGCGCGTCCACCAGCGTCCCCACCCCGTACACCGGGATGATCACGAACCCGAGGAACACCAGCCACCGGACGAACTTGTTGTCCGAGATGCGCTCATTGAGACCGTAGATGTTCCGCGTCAGGGCGAACGAGCCGAAGCACCCGGACACGTGCAGCGACAGAGCCGTGGCGAACAGCGCCGCCACCCGGCGAGACGAACGCGACTTCATGCATCCTCCTTGAGGCGGAGACCGGAGATTCCGGCCCGCGCTGGCCGGGGACGCTAGCCGCACTCGTCGTGCGTGTCCGCTGTCGTGTGCGGGGAAATGGGACGGGGCGGGGTCCCGGCGCTCCAGACCCTCACCCCGGCCCTCTCCCAGAGGGAGAGGGAGCGCTACGGCAGCGCTACGGCAGCGCCTTCACCGTGGGCGCCACCACCGGCTTCTTCGCCGCGCTCTTCGTCCACTGATCCAACCAGTCCAGCACCGTCTCGTGCCAGTGGATGCTGTTGGCCGGCTTCACCACCCAGTGGTTCTCGTCCGGGAAGTAGAGGAACTTGGACGGAATCCCCCGCCGCTGCAGCACCGTGAAGGTGGCCATGCCCTGCGTCTCCACCACCCGGAAGTCCTGCCCGCCGTGAATCACCAGCATCGGCGTCTTCCACTTCGCCACGTGGTCGATCGGGTTGTGCTTCGTGTACCCCTCCGGGTTCTCCCACGGCGTCCCCCCGTGCTCCCACTCGGGGAACCACAGCTCCTCCGTGTTGAAGTACGCCAGCTTCTCGTCCAGGTTGCCGTCGTGGTTCACCAGGCACCGGAAGCGCTCCGGCATCTGCCCGGCGATCCAGTTGATCATGTACCCGCCGTAGCTCGCCCCCAGCGCGCACACCTTGTCCCCATCCAGGAACGCGTAGCGCTTCACCGCCGCCTCCAGGCCCTTCTGCAGGTCCTCCAGCGGCTTGCCACCCCAGTCCCCCCGGATGGAGTCCGTGAAGCCCTGGCCGTAACCCGTCGAGCCGTGGAAGTCGACCATCACCGCCGCGTAGCCCCGGCCCGCGTACGTCTGCGGGTTCCACCGGTAGTGGAAGTGGTTGCCGAAGCTGCCCTGCGGCCCGCCGTGGATCAGGAACGCCACCGGGTACTTCTTCTTCGGGTCGAAATCGACCGGCTTCACCACGTACCCGCGCACCGTCTCGCCATTCCAACCCGGGAACTCGAACTGCTCGTAGTCCCCGAAGCGCAGGCGCGACATCGCCTCCTCGTTCACCCGCGTGAGCTGGCGCAGCTCGCTCCCGTCCGCGCGCACCGTGTACAGGTCCGCCGGGGACTTCAGGTCATCCCGCAGGAAGGCGATGCGCCCGTCCGGCAGCGGCTGCGGCTCGGCGGCGTAGCCCGGGCCACTGAAGGCCGTCACCTGGCCGCTCGCCACGTCGAGCGAGAAGGCGCGGTGGTGGCCCACGTCATCCGCGGTGACGAGCACGGACTTCCCATCCGGGCTCCACGTGAGCGAGCCGGCCGAACGGTCCCACTGCTCGGCGAGCACCCGCTCCTTGCCCTCCGGCCACGAGCGCAGCACCACGCGCAGCCGGTCCGACTCGAAGCCCGGACGCGACATGGCCAGGTACGCCAGCGTCTTGCCGTCCGGGCTGAACACGGGGTGCGTGTCCGTGGCGCGGTTCTTCTCGGTGAGCTTCTTCGGCGTGCCGGCCTTGTCCACCGGGGCCAGGAAGAGATCCAGGTCCGTGGACCAGGACTCGCTGTTGCCCACGTCGCGCGCGGCGAAGACGAGCCCCTTGCCGTCCGGCGTGAAGGTGAACTCCTCCGGGCCGCCGAAGGGCTTGCTGGGGCCATCCGCGTCCATGCCCGCCATCACGTCACGCGGGGCGGCGCTGCCATCCACCGGCAGCACGAAGAGGTGCGAGCGCTTGCCGTTGCCCCACGTGTCCCAGTGGCGGACGAAGAGCTTGTCGTACACCTGGCCCGTGCTCTTGGACTGCGCCTTCTCCTTCTGGCGCTGGGTGTTGCACTCCAGCGTGGGGCAGTCGGGGTAGACCTCCATGGCCACCGCGAGCGTCTTGCCGTCCCGCGACAGGGCGAAGGCGCCCACGTCCAGGGGCAGCTTCGTGACGGCCTGGGACTCGCCCCCGTCCAGCGGCAGGCGGAACACCTGACGGGAGCCACCGCGCGAGGAGAGGAAGTAGAGGCCCTGGCCCTCCGGGCTCCAGACGGGCTGCGCCTCGCTCTCGGGAGAGGAGGTGAGCTGGCGCGGACCGGTGCCGTCGGCGTTGACGATCCACAGGTCCGTGCGGCCCTTGTTGGCCTCCAGGTCGGTGGAGCGCAGCACGAAGGCGATGCGCTTGCCATCCGGAGACACGCTCGGATTGCTGATCCGGCGCATCGAGACCTGGTCCTGGACGGTGAAGGGCTGGGTTTTGGCGGGAGCGGCGGTGAGAGCAAGCGCCGCGAACAGGGAGAGGGTCAAAGGGGTCCTCCGTGCGAGTCGACCGCGCGGACGGTGCCCGTTTCGACCGCGGGTGTCCACCGTTCATCCCCACCGGCGGCACAGCGGCCGCTCCCCCGGTCCCCGACCCATACCCTGCGTCACCCTCCCCTCACCCTCGCCCATTTCCCCTCTCCCTTCGGGAGAGGGACGGGGTGAGGGTATCCGGGCCCGTCCTCCCACCCCGTGTGAACCTCCGGGCCCCTCAGCCGCGCGCCGAGCGGGTCCGGGCGCGGTTCTTCGTCCCGGACGCGGAGCGGCCGGTCTTCGCCGTGGACTTCTTCTTGCTGCCCGCCGGCGGCTTGCGCGCCGAGCCGGAGGACTTCTTCTTCGCCCCCTTCACCGCCTTCTTCCGAGGCGCCGCCTCCTCCTCCAGCGGGGCGAGGATGGTGCCGCGACAGGTGGGAGCGCCGCAGCGGCAGACGTAGAGCGCCTCCTCCTCCGGGCCCATGTCCTCGGTGCGGTCGTACGAGTAGTCGTAGCAGAGCTCCTCGCCCAGGGGGATGTCCCGCAGGGCGTAGATGAAGATGCGGTCCCCCTCGAGGAAGGCCTGGCAGTTGGGCGCGCACGAGTGGTTGATGAAGCGGGCGTCGTTGCCCTCGTGCGCCGCGTCGATGACCGTGTCCTCGTCCACGTTGAAGAGGAAGGTGTGGTGGCGCGACATGGCGGTGTCGTCGTAGCGCTCATCCGCCACGGCCTGGGAGATGCGCTCCCCCACGTACTCGATGATGCGGGCCCCCTTGCGGATGGGGCGGGTGGCGAAGGCGCCACGTCCCTGGATGGACGAGGGCCTCAGCTCGAAGGGCTGCGGCGTGAGGACGGGCATCTTGCGGGAGGAGGGCTTCTTGTGGGTGGGAGCGGGCATCGGAAGAGGAAGTAGAGACGCGCCAGGAAAGGCGCGGTAGGGTGCCTCAGTCTGACCTTTGAAGAAAGAAAGGCGCTCGACGATGCGGCAGTGGCTCATTCTCGGCGCGGCAAGCGCATTCCTGTCCGTGGCGGCGGGAGCGTTCGGCGCGCACGCGCTCCGGGCAAGGCTCACCCCGGACCTCCTGACCCTCTTCGAAACCGGCGCGCGCTACCACATGTACCACTCGCTGGGGCTGATCGCGATCGGCCTGCTGATGCAGGTGCGTCCCAGTCCCCTGTTGAACGGGGCCGGGTGGGCCATGACGGTGGGCATCCTCCTCTTCTCCGGCAGCCTGTACGCGCTGGCCCTCTCCGGCGTGCGGGCCCTGGGCGCCATCACCCCGCTCGGCGGCCTGGGCTTCCTCGCGGGCTGGCTGCTGCTGGCCCTCGCCGCCTGGCGCCAGACAGGCTGAGGGACACGTGAAACCCAAGGACGCGCTACAACCCCGGTTGGGAACGGAGCTGCGCATGGCCCGCATGCGCCTGGAGCTCACCCAGGAGCAGGTGGCCAGGGCCGTGGGCTTCGTCCCCACCGTCTACGGCCGCATCGAGCGCGGGGACATGATGCCCAGCACCCCCAAGCTCAAGGCCCTCTGCGTGCTGCTGGGCATCTCCGCCGATGTGCTCCTCGGGGTCAGCCCCCCGGAAGACATGCCCGCGCCACCGCCCCCCTCTCCCCCACCCGGAGATCCCCCCGAGCTGCGGCGCCTCGCCATGCTCGTGCGCGAGCTGCCACCCGACCGCTTCCGGTTGTTCCGCGTGGCCCTCCGCTCCATCGTCCATCCCGATACCGAGGAGGAGTGAGCGGGTGTTGGGCCGGGTGGTGACGGGCTTCAGGTGTAGATATCTACACCCGGAGCGGGCCAGCACCCGCCTGGCGCCCGCGCCGTGAAACACGCTGAGCAGCGAGCCCAGCCCATCGCGCGCAGCGGGCCCGCGTCCCCTCAGGAGGAGCGGGCAGGGAGAGCCATCGAGTCATGTTAGCCTCCGGACTTCGGAGGTAGCCCCAGTGAAGAGATCGTGGGTGTACAGACTGCCCGAGGCCGGAGAAAAGGTGGGCCAGTACCGGGTGGTGGGCCCGCTGGGCCAGGGCGGCCAGGGCCACGTGTTCCTGGCCGGGTGGGAGGGCCGCTCCTATGTCCTCAAGTTCTTCCGCTCCCTGCCGGTGAGCCACTCGGGG
>NZ_DBNGVP010000051.1:0-89028 GCF_057119385.1 Archangium sp.
CTCGAGCTCTCGCGGGGACTTGCGTCCCATGACCATCGCTCGGCTCCGCACACCCGTGAACCCCAAATCCTCCCCATACGCACGGCCTCTGGTCCTCGGCCCTGCCCACTCGACGTACCGAAGACCCCGATTTGTGTCCTACTCCGGAGCGCCCAGCCCGAGCCGGTCATGCCTCCGGGGGCGGATTGTCTAGGCCCCGTAGCTGCTCCTCGGCCGCCTCTCGGAATCGCGGCACTACCTCCACGGCGAGCACGTCGCGCATTTGCTGGCGCGCACCTTCGAGATCCCCAGCATCCCGGAGGCTTGTCATCCGGTACATCGAGCGCAAGAACCGGCTTTGGGCCTCTTGGAAGCGAGAGAGAATCATCCCCATCAAAGCCTCGGCGCCATCCGGGCTCTTTAGGGCCTCTTCCGTCTCGGCCTCGCTGATGGCTGCCGTGGGGGCGGTCCGGCGTAGAAGAGCGCACAGGTCGTCGGTGAGTTCTAGTGCGTGCCCCTGCTCGATGCGTTGAGCGAGAACGGCGAGCTGCGGCCGGTCGGGAAGGTTCGGATTGAGCCGCCCGGTTGCGAGCACTTCCGCCAGCCCAGCCGACTTCTTAAGGGTTCTTTCGGCCTGCTCCCGGTAGAAGGGGACAACCTCTACGGCGAGCACGTCACGCATGACCTGTTGTGCCCCGTCGAAGTCCCCTTGCTGCTGAAGATCGCTCACCCGGTCTCGGGCTTCGTCAAGTCGATTTGACCCTTCCCCAATACGGCGGTGAATCTCTCGAAGCAGCGTCATTGCGGTTGAGTGGCCACGCAACGCATCCTCCGCGTCCTGCTGACCGATGGCCACCTGCTGAGCAGCCCGCGAAAGGAGGACACACATCTCGTCGGTGAGGTCCAACGGGGCGCCATTTTCGAGAACGTCACGACACAACACCCACACATCATCCAAATCCGCCTCTTCGGCCATGTGCGCGCCTCCACCTACTCTTTTCCGTGGCACTTGCCAGAAGGCCATTTGTGCTGCCCCTCACACATACGTAGGCAGTCGTGGCAATTGCCCGTCCAATCGTCCTCTACGCACTCGTTGTACCTCTCGATGCACTTCTGTTTCCACTTGGGTAGGGAAGCGTTGTTGGAGAAGTCGTCCTCATCCTCGTCAACATCGGAGCCGGTTCGCACGGCTCGGAGCGCCTGATCAACCTCGGATTGCGTGGCTCCACAAGCGCCTACCGGGTCTTGAGGGTGCTTCTTGATGCAACAGGTCATTGTTGAGTCACCGGGGCGGCAGTCCATCGTGGCCGCTTGCGCCAGGAGTGTGGGGCGGTTCGACGAACAGTGCGTCCCACCGGAACAGGTGGTGTGCGCCCTACTGGCCGAGCAACCGGATGCGAACAGCCCCCAAAGGAGGGCCAAACCCAAGAACACACAGGACGTCAAGTGTTTCATTCGGCCCAGGCTAGAACAGTCTCTTTTCGAGACGCTACGACGGGCCCGCTCACAGGGGGCTGGCCGCTCGCGCCCCTTACTTATCTGGTAGGTCAACCCGCGATATGCGGAACTTCTTACCTCCCCGGTCTGCCCTTCTGCTCGTCATCTTGGCGTCTGCGGCCATGGCTCGTGGACGCGAGCCCATCTCTCGGACCGTCTATCTTTCGGACGAACCAAAGGCGGAAGTGCCCTCGGTTTACGTCGCGGGTGAGATGGTAACCGTCCTCCGTTTCGAGAAACCTTGTGACCGGGAACGGACGAAGCTGCTGGGCTGGGAAGGCCGCTTCGAGCCCGTGGAATGCGTCGGGAAGAAGGTGCTCGTAGAACCGCTAAAAGACATCAAGCCCGAGGATGGTTTTCTGTTGGTGGTGACGCTCGGGGAACCGTTTTTTCACCCACTAAGAGAGGGTCAGGGTGAGGGTCTACACGCTGGCGACGACCCTCCCCCCCCCGCCCTCTCCCAGGGCGAGAGGGAGCATGCGGAACCCGATCATGCTCCGAGGAAGGCCCGTAGGCGCTCGGCGACTATCTCCGGCTGCCGCATGGGCAGATCATGGCTCGCGTCGGGAATCGCCTCGCAGGTGAGGTTCGGGATGAGCTCGCGCGCACGGGCCATCATCGGCTCCGCGTCGTAGATGCGCTCCTGCTGGCCCACGAGCAGCAGCGTCGGCGCCCGGATGCGCCGCAACACCTCCTCCTTCACCACTCCGGGCCACTGGCCGGCGTACCAGCCGAAGTGGCGGAGCCCCGTCCACATCACGTCGGCGATCCCGCTCATCGCCTTGTCGTACAGGCCACCCGCCTCCTTCGCTGGAACGGCCGCCCAGCGCAGATAGGCGTGGACCCAGTCGCGGCGCGGCCAGATCAGGAAGGGAATGCCCCGCAGCACGAAGTCGGTGTTGAAGCGCAGGAACGTGGCCCCGGGCGCGATCAGCACCAGCTTGGACACCCGCTCCGGCGCCCGCGCGGCGTACTGCGCGGCGAGCCACCCGCCGAACGACATTCCCCCCAGGTTCGTCCGCGACAACCCCAGCGCCGTGAGGAGCTCGTCCAGCCAGCCGAGCAGATCCTCCACGCGCCGCGGCGGACGGTGCGGCACGCTGAAGCCGTGGTCTCCCGGCGTGTCGGGGGCGTAGACCCGGAAGGACTTCCCGAGCTCCAGGGCATTCGCGGCCCACATGCCGGACGTGACCTTGAAGCCATGCAGGAGCACCAACGGCGGTGCGTCCTCCCGTCCCCACACCTGCACCCGCGTCCGCGCGCTCGGCGTCTCCACGTCCCGCGACTCGGGCTTCGTGGTCCACAAGGCGAGCAGGTCATCGTACGCCCGCCGGAAGGCCGCTTCGGTTCGAGGATTCATCGCTCCCCCTCTGCCCACGTGGCTTCACCAGTGGGTTTCATCCACCGGCTCCGAGGGGCGAGTCTCGGAGGGGAAGCGGGGCAGGCGCAACTCGAAGGTGGCTCCCTCCCCCGGCTGGCTCCGCACCGCGAGCGTCCCGCCCAAGCGCATGGCGATCCGCCGGGAGATCCACAGCCCCAGCCCCAGCCCTCCGTAATTGCGCTCGGACACCGCGCGCTCGAACCGCTCGAAGATGCGCTCCTGATCCTCCGGTGCGATGCCAATGCCCCGGTCCCGCACCCGCACGAGGTACCCGTCCTCGTCCCCGTCCAGGGAGACGTCGATGGGCTTGCCCTGGCCGTACTTCGCCGCGTTGGAGAGCAGGTTGAGGAGGATCTGCTCCAACCGCATCGGATCCACGCGGGCCGAGTACGGGCCGCGCAGGTGCAGCCGCACCTCGGAGCCGCAGTGCCGGAGGAGGCCCCGCTGCCGCTCCAGCATCTCGCGCACCAGCCGGGTCACATCCACGGTCTCGAAGCGGAACTCCATCCGCCCCGAGTTGAGCCGCGAGATGTCGAGCAGATCATTCACCAGCGTGACCAGGCGCCGCACCTGGTGCTCGGCGAGCGAGAGCTTCTTCCGGGCGCGCTCCGGGGTGAAGGCACTGCCCTCCTGGGTGGCCAGTGCGCGCAACATCTGCAGATGGAGCTGGAGCGTGGTGAGGGGCGTCTTCAGCTCGTGCGAGGCCACGGACAGGAACTCGTCGCGCAAGCGGATGGCACCCTGGGCCTCGCGGTAGAGGCGGCTCCGCTCGTCCTCGGCGCGCCGCCGGGGGGTGATGTCCGCCACGGCGCCGATCATCCGCACGGGACGGCCGTTCTCGCGCACCACGTAGCCCTGATCCCTCACCCAGGCCTGGCTCCCATCCCCGCGCAGGAAGCGGTACTCGGCGCACCACCGCTCCTCCTCGCTCTCGAGGACACGCATCAGGGAGGACAGCACCTCTTCCCGGTCCTCCGGATGGATGCGCGCTTCCCACCAGCCCAGGGAGCTGGCGTCCTCGTCCTCCGGGTAGCCCAGGCGCGCCATCGCCTGTTCCCCCCAGTCCAGCCGGTTCCGCACGAGGTCCCAATCCCAGATGGACTCCCCCGTGGCCCGGCTCACCAGGCGGTAGCGCGTCTCGCTGCGCTGCAATCCCATCTGCGCCTCGTAGCGCTCGGTGACGTCCCGGCTCACCACCGAGAAGCCCCGGAGCCCGCCCTCCTCCGTCCACAGCGGGAAGGCCGTGTCATTGGAGAGGAAGCGCGAGCCATCCTTGCGGATGCACCAGCTCTCCACCTCGACGCGGCCCTTGCGCGCGGCCTCCGCGAGCGCCTCGCGCAGCAAGCCGGGGTGCGAGAGCTCCCCCTCATGGATGAACGCCGCCTGGCGGCCGATGATCTCCTCGGCCTTGTAGCCCTTGAGCCGCTCCGCGCCGCGGCTCCAACTCCTCACCCGCCCCTCCGCGTCCAGGCCGATGAGGCCCTGATCCTCGAGCCCATCCACCATCTGACGCAGATCCTCCTCGCGGCGGCGCAGCCCCTGCTCGATCTTCTTCAGGGAGGAGATGTCGAGCGCCATGACCCCGATGGCGCCGGCCGTCCCATCCGGGCTCCGGAGGGGAAAGCGTTCAGCGAGGAAGGACAGGGGCCCCTCGGGCAGCGGGAGCACCTCCTCGAACTCCCGCGGCGTCCCCGTGGCGCGCACGGTGTCGTCATGGGCATGCAGCATCCGCGCGGTGTCCGCGGGGAAGAGCTCCTCGTCGGTATGTCCGAGCACCTCCTCCACGGGCTTGCGCAGGTAGGAGGCGAAGCGGCGATTCACGTAGCCGTAGCGTCCGTCCGCGTCCTTCAGGCCGATGAGCACGGGCGAGCCCTGGAGGAGGGCTTCGAGCCGGTCCCCGCGGGTGCGGAGTGTCAGCGTCTGGCGCTCGTGGAGGAGGGCCGAGCCCAGGAGGAGCGCGACGGCCTGGAGGAAGGCCAGGGAATCCGCGTCGCATCGCCGCTGCGGGGGCAGCCCCAGCGCGAGCACGGCCACGGCCTCGCCCGAGGGACCGGGCAGCCGCACCAGGAGCCCCCGGCAGCCCGGCACCAGGGGCGTGAGGGCAACGGGTGCGCCCTCGCCGAACACCTTCACGGTGAGGGAGTGCGTCGCGAGGAATGTCTGCCACTCGCCGGCTTCGGCGGACGCCACGAGCCGCCCGGGCGCCAGGGGCACCCCGAAGCTGGCCACGCACCGCGGCGGGCCCTCGGGAAGCAGCTCCAGCAACGCGCCCTGGGACAACTCCAGGGCCTCGAGGAGCTGGGCGAGCGCCTCCCGGGCGAAGGACGAGAAGGAAGGTCCTCGAAGGGCCAGCTGACCCAGGCTCGCCAGGACTCCGTACCGCCGCAGCTGGGCCTGCTGAGCCGCCTGCTGCAAGTGGGCCACTCCCGCGGGGGTATGCCCCTGCTCGGCTCCAGGATGCGCTGGCGAGCCCATGTGCACCCTCCTGAGAGGGAGAAGATGCACACGTCCCCCACCTGCTGCATGGAAGGTGGGGACGGCTCCGGGCTGAAAGCAGGAGCCAGGGAAGCTAGGGTGGGGCCCCATGGACGAGCTCGTCATCGCCAACGGCCTCTTCTTCGATGGACTCGGCACTCCGCCCCGCGTGCGGCACCTGGGCATCCGCGACGGACGGGTGACGGCCATCAGCGAGCCGCCCCTGCCCACGGGGCCGGACACGCGCGTCATCGACGCCACGGGCCGCTGGGTGATGCCCGGGTTCATCGACCTGCACACCCACTACGACGCCGAGGTGGAGCTGGCCCCCTCGCTCTCCGAGTCCGTGCGCCATGGCATCACCTCGGTGATGGTGGGCAGCTGCTCGCTGAGCCTCGCCGTGGGCACACCGGAGGACCTGGCCGACCAGTTCTGCCGGGTGGAGGCCATTCCCTATGACACGGTGCGCACGCTGCTCGAGCGCAAGAAGGACTGGGAGACGCTCGGCGAGTACTTCACGCACCTGGACCGGTTGCCGCTGGGCCCCAACGTGGGCTCCTTCGTGGGCCACTCGGCCATCCGAGCGCACGTGATGGGGCTGGAGCGCAGCCTGGACAGCGCGGTGAAGCCCTCGGCCGGGGAGCTGGCGCGGATGGAGGCCCTGCTGCGCGAGGGGCTCGACGAGGGCTACGCGGGGCTCTCCATCATGACGCTGCCGTGGGACAAGATGGGCGGCAACCGGAGCATCCGCAGCCGTCCCCTGCCCTCCACCTTCGCGAGCTGGTCCGAGTACCGCCGCTTCACGCGCATCCTCCGCGAGCGCCGCCGCGTCTTCCAGGGCGTGCCCAACATCACCACCAAGGTGAACGTCCTGCTCTTCCTCTGGGAGAGCGTGGGGCTGCTGCGCCAGCCGCTGAAGACGACGGTCATCTCCATGATGGACACGCGCGCCACCCGGGGCCTGCACCGGCAGATCGGCCTGCTGTCGCGCTTCTTCAACCGGCTGCTGAAGGCGGACTTCCGCTGGCAGGCGTTGCCGGAGATCTTCGACCTGTGGTCGGACGGAATCGACCTGGTGGTCTTCGAGGAGTTCGGCGCGGGAGCGGCGGCGCTGCACCTGCAGGACGCGGTGGAGCGCAAGCGGCTGCTGGAGGACGCGAAGTACCGGGCGTGGTTCAAGCGGCAGTGGAAGAGCAAGCTGCTGCCCAAGGTGTTCCACCGGGACTTCAACCAGTCGCGGGTGCTGAAGGCGCCGGACGCGTCGCTGGTGGGCCGCTCGTTCGCGGACATCGCGCGGGAGCGCGGACAGGACGTGGTGGACACCTTCCTGGACCTGGTGGCGCGCCATGGCCCGGAGCTGCGCTGGTACACGGTGATGGCCAATGACCGGCCGCGCGAGCTGGAATCCATCGTGAGCCACCCGGACGTGCTCATCGGCTTCTCGGACGCGGGGGCGCACCTGCGCAACATGGCGCACTACAACTTCCCGCTGCGGATGCTGAGGCTGGTGCGCGAGGCGGAGCGGCGCGGCGAGCCGGTGATGCCGATGGAGCGCGCGGTGCACCGGCTCACGGGGGAGCTCGCCGGCTGGCTGGGGCTGGACGCCGGGAGGCTCGCACCGGGCAAGCGGGCCGACGTGGTGGTGCTGGACCCGGAGCGGCTCGGGGAGGGGCTGGACGTGCCCCAGGAGTCCTCGATGGAGGGCTTCGACGGCTTCGTGCGGCTGGTGAACCAGAACGGGGGCGCCGTGGAGACGGTGCTCATCAACGGCCGGCTCGCGGTGGACGGAGGAGCGGCCACGCCCGCGCTGGGCAAGGAGCGGGGCTTCGGGCGCGTGCTGCGCGTTCAGTAGCCGAAGACCTGCTTCGCCTTGCCCCTGGCGAGCAGCGCATCCTCCTGGCGCTGCTTCTGCTGGACCCAGGCCTGCCCCTGGGCCCACTCCGCGTCGAGCCCGGCGGCGAGCGCCTCCCATTCCGGGAGCCTGTTGGAATAGGCCTTGATGGTGCGAGACAGCGCCACGGCATGCTCACGCGCCAGGGGATGGCCAAGCAGCTCGGCGCGGCGCATCGCGCGAAGGGCGAGGTTCTTGTGGCCACTCCACGCCAGCGAGATGCCCAGACTGAACCACAGGTGCGGGCTCTTCTCGCCGCTACCGAAGCGGATGATCCCCACCAGCCCTTGCAGCACGTCCTTGGGGAGCTCGGGGCGCTCCTTGCGCAGAGCGGCCTTCTCCGGATTCATGACGAAGAGGTAGCGCTCCGGCTCGAGCGGGAGGCCGAGAAACTCCTCCTTCTGGACGAGCTCGGGAGTCCCGGCCAGCCGCTGCAGGTATTCGATGGCCTTCACCTGGTACTTCTCGCGGCCGAAGTGGGCATCCGGGTTGAGGGCCAGGGCGCGGCGCAGCTCCTCGAGCGCTCGCGGGTAGTCGCCCGCGTGGGCATGGAAGGTCCCCAGGTTGGCCGCCGTCGTGTAGAGGCCGGGGAAACGCTTCTCCTTGGCCTCCAGGGTCGCGATGGCCTCCTGGGTGCGGCCGAGCTTCTCGTAGGCCACCGCGAGGTCATCGTAGCGCTCGGGCTTCACGTCCTCGCGCTCCAGCAGCGGGAGCGTGTAGGCCACCTTGCGCTCATAGAAGGTGGCCGAGTGCTTGAGGATCCTCCCGCGGAGCACGGCGGCCACCTCGTCGAGGCCGATGGACTCCTCCTTCAGGGTGTCGCTGTCCCACAGGCATGCGAGGGCCGGAGGCACGAACAGCAGGAGGCCGACGAGGACGACACGGAGCGAACGGAGAAGCTGCATGAGGATTCCCTGGCGTTAGATCTTCCGCATGCGGACGCGGCGCACCCGGTGGTCCGCGCCCTTCACGAGGATGAGCCGCGCGCGCGAGCGGGTGGGCGCGATGTTCTGCGCCAGGTTGGGGCCGTTGATCTCCCCCCACACAGACTCGGCGCGGGCAATCGCCTGCTCCTCGGTGAGCTCGGCGAAGCGCCGGAAGAAGGAGCGCTCGTCGCGGAACGCCGTCTGCCTCAGGTTGAGGAACCGGTCCACGTACCAGCGGCGGATGTCCTGCTCGTGCGCGTCCACGTAGATGGAGAAGTCGAAGAAGTCCGACAGGAAGGTGTGCGGCATCTTCCCGCCCTCCACCGGCCCCGTCTGCAGCACGTTGAGCCCCTCGAGGATGACGATGTCCGGCCGGCGCAGCCTCACCGCCTCGCCCGGGACGATGTCGTAGACGAGGTGCGAGTAGACGGGCGCGAACACCTCGCTCCGGCCGGACTTGAGCTCGGCGACGAAGCGCACCAGGGCGCGCCGGTCGTAGCTCTCCGGGAAGCCCTTGCGGTGCATGAGGTTGCGCTCGGTGAGGATGCGGTTGGGCAACAGGAAGCCATCCGTGGTGACGAGCTCCACGTGGGGATGGTCCGGCCACCGCGACAGCAGCGCCTGGAGGATGCGCGCCGTGGTGCTCTTGCCCACCGCGACGCTGCCCGCGATGCCGATGATGAAGGGCACCTTCTGGGTGAAGCCGCCGAGGAACGCATGCTGCGCCGCCCAGAGGCTCTGCGTCGCGGCCACGTGCAGGTTGAGCAACCGGGAGAGCGGCAGGTAGACGTCCGCCACCTCCTGGAGATCCAGGTGCTCTCCGAGCCCGCGCAGGCCCTCGACCTCCTCCGCGCTGAGGGGCAGCGGCGTCGCGGCGCGCAGGGCCCGCCACGCCTCGCGCTCGAAGTCGACGAACATGGACGCGGACTGGTGCTTGGGTGCGGACATGGTTCCCATCCTAACCGGCTCCCTCGCGCCTGTGGCACAGTCGCGAACGTGAACCGCTCGACCCTCCTCCTGTGGCTGCTCCTGTCCTGTACCGTGGCCTGCTCGCGCAAGACGGAGCTCCCTGCACTCGGACTCCAGTACGAGCCGCCCTCGGGCATGGCCCTGCGCGCCGAGGAGCCGGGCCCGCCGGCCGTGGCTCGCTTCGAGGGTGGCCTGGAGCTGCGCTCGGTGCAGGGCACGCCGCCCAAGGTGGATGCACCCCCGGAGGAGGTGCTGGGTGCCGCGGGTGTTCCGGTGCCGGAAAGGCGGCTGAACGCCACGAGCGGGACGCTCCCCGCGGGCCCGGTGGCGCGCTACGAGTTCCAGCAGGGCACGTCGAGGACCCTCGTGTACTTCCTGCCGCTCGCGGACCGCGCCGTGCTCGTCCTCTACACCGCGCCGGAGCGCGACTACGGGCCCGGCTCGTCCCGGGTGGAGCGCTCGCTCTCCACGCTGAAGCCCACGCGTTGATGCGTGGGACATCAGAACCGGGAGAAGCTCGCGAAGTCCACCAGCTCCCCCGCCTGCTCCGCTGGGACGAAGAGGTACTCGCCCTCACGCGTGCGCACTGCCGGTGGAAACCATCCGACACACACCTCGCCCAGCGCCTCGGCGGGAACGCGCGCGGGCCGCGCTCCCCGTGGAAATGGATGGCCCTCGAGCACCATGCACGGGCTTCCCTCCCCGTCCTCCCTCCTGGGAGTATGCGCCCGTCATGTCCTTCCCGCGATTCCTCCTGCTGCTGTCCGCCCTCGCCACGCTGCCCGCCCGCGCCGGGGAGGCCGGTGTCACGCTGACCGAGCCTCCCTCCTGGGTGGAGCCCACCCGCGTGGACACCGGGCGCCCGCTGCGCGAGCAGGACGCCGTCTCGGGCCTCCACGTGCTGCTGTCCGAGGAGCAGGTCCGCGTCTCGCCCGAGGTGACCGAGCGCTTCGTCCGCCAGGTGCGGCGCGTGGCCAGCAGCCGCGGTGTGGAGACGGGCTCCAAGCTGGAGGTGAAGTTCTCCAACACCCATGATCGTCTGCGCCTGCACGGCGTCTGGCGCACCCGCGACGGCGTGCGCACCCAACTGCTGCGCGCCGAGGACGTGAAGGTCATCCAGCAGGAAGAGCGGCTGGACATGAACATCTACAGCGACGAGCGCACCGCCCTCGCCTTCCTCCAGGACGTGCGCGCCGGAGACCTGCTCGAGGAGTCCTGGACGGTGGAGGAAGGCCACCCGCTCTTCCGGGGCCATCACCTGGACCACATCTCCCTGGCGCAGCAGACGCCCGTGGCGCACTTCGTCCACCGGCTGCTCGCCCCCGCGGACCTGAAGCTCTACTTCAAGACGCACGGCGCACCCACGGCGGAGCCCACGGTGCGCGAGGTGGGTGGCCTGCGCGAGTACCGGTGGGAGCGCAAGGACATGCCCACCTTCACCGGAGAGGACGGCGTGCCCGCGGACCTGGCCGTCTGGCCCCACGTCCAGGTGAGCAGCTTCCAGAGCTGGGCCGAGGTGGCCTCCTGGGGGCTCGCGCTGCAGGACGGGCTGGAAGGCTCGCCCGAGCTGACGGCGCTGGCCGAGTCCTGGCGCGCCCTTCCCTCCGAGGAGGCGCGATTCCTCGCCGCGGTGCGCTTCGTCCAGGACGAGGTGCGCTACCTGGGCATCGAGCTCGGCCCCAACACCCACCAGCCGCATGCCCCGGGCCAGGTGCTCGCCCAGCGCTTCGGCGACTGCAAGGACAAGGCGCTGCTGCTCGCCACCCTGCTGCGCCCCCTGGGCATCCCCGCCCACGTGGCCCTGGTGAACTCGCGCAGCCAGGGCGGCATCAGCGCCCAGCTGCCCTCGCCCTACGCCTTCAACCACGCCATCGTGCGCGCCCAGGTGGCCGGGAGGACGGAGTGGGTGGATGCCACCATGACCCATCAGCGGGGCCGGCTCGGCGCGCGCAGCCCGCTGCCCTACGCCCGGGCGCTCGTGCTCGCGCCCGGCACCACCGCCCTGGAGTCCATTCCCCTCCCGCCGCCCCCGGGGCCGGAGCAGGACGCCCACTATGAGCTCTCCGTGAAGGACGATGGCACCGGGACGCTCGCCATCACCACCCGCTACACGCGCACGGAGGCGGACAGCGCCCGCTCGTGGCTGGCCGGCCTGTCCTCGGAGCAGCTCACCACCCGAACCCTCGAGCTGCGCCGCGCCCTCTTCTCCAAGCTCACGTCCGAGGGCACTCCGCGCGTCCAGGACGACACGGACGCCAACACCCTCACCCTGGAGGAGCACTACAAGCTCGAGGACGCCTGGGCCGGCGGCGGGCTGAGCGTCGCGGCCACGCGGGTGAGCCGGGAGCTGGCCCTTCCCCGCCGCACCGAGGGCCGGGTCCACCCCGTGGAGGTCGACCATCCGGTCCACCTGCGCGTGCGGTGGGAGGTCCACGCGGACTCGCTGCTGAACGTCGCCCCCTCGGAGAAGACGGTGGAGGGTCCGGCCTCGCGCCTGGAGATGTCCGTGGTCCCAAGGTTCGGCGGCTTCACCTACCAGGTGGAGTACCGGAGCCTGGCGGACCGGGTGGCGCCGGACGCGCTGGCCCGCCACGCCGAGGCGGTGAAGGAGATGAGCACGCAGCTCGGCATCGCCTTCAGCGCGCCGGTGGGGGTCGTCTCCCCGTCGGCCATGGCGAAGGACACGCAGCTGTCGCGCACCACCAGCCTCGCCATCAGCGGCGTGTTCCTGGTGGTGGTGGGGGCCCTGGTGCTGGGCATCCCCCGGCGGTTCCGCCAGTTCCTGCGCGAGCGCAAGGCCCGGCGGGCCGCGCCCCCGCGTCCCGTGCGTCACCTGCGTGAAAAGGAGCAGGGCGGTGCCGTGATGATCGTGGAGAGCCTGGACCACGCCGACCAGCGCATCCGGAGTGAGCGCTGCTCCTGCGGTGGCACCTTCGAGCGCGTGCCGGACGCCCTGCAACTGCGGCACACGGGGAGCGACGGCCGGGCCATCACCGTCCTCCGCGTGCGCTGCACGTCCTGCCACGCGCCCCAGTTCCTCTCCTTCGACGTGCGTCCCAACTGAGCGGGAGGGCGTCCCTGTTCGAGCTCCCCGTCGTGGCCGACAAGGAGTGAAGCCCTCCGTACGCGGAGCAGCGGCGAGCATCCGCTCATCCCGGGGCACCACTGGACGAATCGCCTGACTCTCCCCACCCTCCCGTACCAGCGAAGACATGGGAGGTTGGGGATGAGAGTGTGGCGTAGCGCGGTATTGCTCTGCTCACTGGCGGTCGGGTGTGGCGGAGCGCTCCCGGAGGAAGCCATCCAGGAGGACGAGCGGCCAGAAGTCCGCTCACCGGGGGAGGAGGGGGGCGAAGCACCCGAGGCGCAGTGGGGCCGCGTGGAGCTGGGAACGGCGAGCGTCGTCCGGGACATCTTCCCGCCGCCCGGTGACGTGCCGCCGTGGCTCGCCCCCGGCCCGTCGAGCCTGGCGGAGTTCCGCGGGAGGCTCTACTTCGCCGCCAACTTCGAGGATGGCCGCGGCGGCTTGTGGAGGAGTGATGGGAGCGGCTCGAGCACCGTGCCGGTGAAGGAGTTCCCCGCGCCGCCGATCCCCTCCTCCCGCGTGCCCGTGTCGGACCTGACGCGCGTGGACACGCGGCTCTTCTTCGTCGCGGCTGACGCGGACCACGGCGGCGAGCTGTGGGTCAGCGATGGCACCAGCGGGGGCACGAAGCTCGTGAAGGACATCACGCCGGGAGCGGGTGACACGCACCCCTACAACCTCACGGCCCTGGGGAAGACGCTGCTGTTCTTCCGCTTCGTCCCCGGGGCGCTGGACGCGCCCGGAAGCACGGAGCTGTGGCGGAGTGATGGCACGGAGGCCGGCACGGTGCGCGTGCGGGACATGGGGCCCGACTCGGCGCTGATCTATTCGCAGGTGCTCGTGGGGAGCACGCTCTACTTCGTCTTCACGGATCCGGTGCACGGCACCGAGCTGTGGAAGACGGATGGGACCGAGACCGGTACGGCGCTCGTCAGTGACCTGCGGCCGGGCCCGGACAGCTCGAATCCGTTCTACCTGCGTGCCGTGGGCCGGTACGTCTTCTTCCTCACCCAGACCGCCGATGGCCTGAGCGAGCTGTGGAGGACGGATGGCACGGGCGGTGGCACGGTGCGCGTGGAGGCGTTCCCGCCGGGCCCGGACACGTACAATCCGAGGCTGCTCGGGGTGGTGGGAGGACGCTGCCTGTACCTCACGCTCACCCACCTGGCCGATCATCGGCTGTACCTGTACAGGCTGAGGGTGGACGAGGCGGGCACCGTGTCCAAGCGGCGCGTGGCGGCACTGCCCAATCCCTTCGCCGGACAGCCCGACGCGGACCCGTACATCACCACCTTCACCGTCGCGGGCAGCAGGCTCTTCTTCGCGATGGCCATCTCCACCTCGGGCCCGAGCCCACGGGACGTGCAGCTGTGGGTGACGGATGGAACGGGCGCCGGGACGAAGCTGCTGCACCGGCCGCTGAGCATGTCCGACGAGTTCGAGTCCCAGCTCTACACGCTGGATGACCGCATCCTCTTCAGCGGCATCGGCGAGGGCACGGGGCTGGAGCTCTGGGTGAGCGACGGGACGGAGCAGGGCACGCGGATGTTGCAGGACCTCGACGCGGGGCCCGGCTCCTCGTACCCGAGTGGCTTCACCCGCGTGGGCTCCTCCGTCTTCTTCGTCGCGGATGACGCCGCGCACGGGAGCGAGCTGTGGGTGCTCCCGCCGCGCAGCTCCCTGGCCTCGCAGTAGTCCCGGGCACTCGCCGTGAAGCAGGCCCGGGTCCCGCAGTGGGGCTCCCGGGCCTGCGCGCTTCCGATTAAGCTCGGCAGCACCTGGGAGGTCATGGTGCGCATCAACAGCAAGGCCCTCGTGCTCTGGATGTCGCTCGTGCTCGCGAGCCTCGGCTCCGCCGCCGCGAGCAGCCCCGTCTACCTGGCACAACTCACGTGCCTGAACACGATGGATTGCTGCATTCGGAAGGAGCCTCTGACCGCAGCGCAGCGCTGTGGGGCGAGTTCATCGGAGATCGCCGAGGCCCTCAACGGAGCGAAGGTGCTCCACGAGGCCACTCAACCCGCGGTGGCGACGCTCAAGGAGGACGCCAGCGCACAAGAGAGCGCCGAGTCAGGCGAAGAATCGGAAGCATCGGACGAGCCCCCCCACTGCACGGGCCAGAAACACCACATCATCTCCCGGCCCATCGCCGAGGAGTTGGAGAGACATGCGACTCTTCGCGGACTGTACAAAGCCCGGGATGAGCGCTTCGTGACCAGGGCGAAAGACAAGGAGTCACACTGCGGCTACCAGAAATGGCACCGTGATGTGGACAACGAGGTCATCCAATGGCTCAAAGAGCAGGCGAAGGCAACGCCGAGTCAGTTCGAGCAGATGCTGCGCGAAATCTATGCTCGCCCGGACATGCGAAAGAGGTTTCCGAATGGATTCTAATCCATCACCAACGCCCCGGTTCTTCGTGCTCCAGAAAGAGATGTGGGGGCCCCACGACACCACGTTCAGTTCCGGGCTACCTGTCAATACCGCGGAGGCGCCGCGGTGCCCTGCGTGCGGAGACATCATTGGCATGCGGCCATGGCTGCCGCCCTACCGAGGCGAAGTGACGCTACACGGCGAGGCATTCGGCGACTTCATCGAGGCGTCGGGCCATGACGTTCTCATCTCCGAGCGCATGGCCGAGGCTTTCCGAGCCGATGGGCTGACCGGCTTCCAAGGATTCCACCCGGTAGAGGTGCTGCGCGTGCGCCGCAGGCGCAAGAAGTCGCAGCCACTCCAAGTACCCTGCTACTTCGCCGTGACTGCCTGTTTCGGCCGCGCGGCCCTGGATGTGGCACACAGCCGCTTACGCATCCGCGAGCCGGTGACCTGCATGGAGTGCCGCTCCATCGGATTGAATACCATCCACGGATTCACCCTGGAGCCGGGCACATGGGCAGGTGAGGACGTGTTCCGCCCCCGTGGCAAACAGGGAAGCATCGTCGTCTCCGAGCGCTTCGCCGCGTTCATCCAACGCCATGCGCTGACGAACATGAAGTTGCTCCCCACGGAGGAGTACGTCTGGGATACGTCCCGCCTGGGACCCCCCACAGGAGCCCCAGTACTCCCTCTGGAGTAGTCCCAGGCAGCTCGCGTGAAGCAGGCCCGGGACCCACTCCAAGGCCCAGGCCTACGCCCGCAGCAACTGGCGTACGCCGAGCACCGTGTACGCCGCGGACAGTCCCGCCATCACCGACTGGGAGATGACGGCGGCGGGCCGCTCCAGCTTCTCCCCTCGGAGCAGGGCCGGCAGCAGGCGGAGGCCTCGCGCGGCCCCCAGGAAACCGAGCAACCCGACGAGCGCCGAGCCCCCCAGCACCCACCGCTGGGCGGACACGCGGCGCGACAACAGGCCCAACCCGAGCGCCGCCGAGCCGAAGCCCGCGGGGATGAGCGCCGTCTTGTGTTGCCTGCCCGTCGCGAGGAATCCCCCCACGCCGAGCGTCGTCAGCAGCGAGCCATACCCCAGCGTCCAGTTCTCCATGCCGCACCTCCTCGATTCCGGATCGTCCCGGCCCGCGGAATGTGCACACGGCCCGGACCCGCTGCCCGGGGCACTCACCGGTCCAGGAGGGTGTACGGTCCGTTGAGATTCCCTTATAATGGGGCTTCTCTTCGATTCCCCATCTACTCCCGCTCGCGCCCCCCGGAGGAGTGCCCCCATGTTGCTCGACCACTACATCGCCAGCTGCCTCGGCAACGCGCAGTACTACACGCAGAGCGAGCTGAAGGTGGGGAGCGTGCTCGCCGACAAGATTCGCGGCCGCATCCAGCTCTCCGAGGCGAACGTACAGGAGCTGGGCTTCAACCTGTTCTGGCTGTCCTCGAAGCTGTGGGCGGGGCAGTTCCTCCAGGGCTCGGCGTCCGGCACCACCATCAGCCTGGACACGACCAACGCCCGTCAGAAGCCCGGGTACATCGGCGACTTCCACACCCATCCCTACGAGAAGAAGATGGGCGGGGGCGCCAAGCTGCCCTTCTCGAATGGAGACCTGGTCGAGTACTTCGACAAGCCGCCCCTCCATCAGCCCATCAGCCTCCACTTCGTCGCCAGCTCGGACCAGCTCTACCTCATCGTGTTCCGCGGAACGCCCCCCGCCGAGCCGGACTTCACCGTGACCACTCCCGAGGTGGTCCGGCTGAACGAGCACATGATGAACAACGACAAGCTCTCCACGGCCTACATGAAGGCGGACTCCCTGACGGGCATGGCGAAGTGGGCGGCCATGAAGAAGGCGTGGGAGAACCACGCGCCCCAGGCGGCCGCCGAGTTCGCCGAGGACACGCTGCGCATGAACCTCGACCTGGCCAACCACCACGGCTACGAGTTCTACATGGGCTCGCTGGCGGGCACGGGAGAGGTGACGCTGACACTGCAGTCCCGGTACGTCTACTGCTCCACCGTCACCCGCGTCTTCTCCACGATGGGAGAAGCCTACGAGGCCCAGCGCCGCGCGGGCCCCATCACCCTGATGTGACCCGCGGAGCCCGTCACCCGAGGGCCCCTCGGGGAAGCCGTGGCTGGGGTCAGTCCCCCACCCGGGTGAGCGTGGCGTTCTGGAAGAAGGAGCCCGGGTAGCGCCGTCCCCACGCCGTGGCCGTCACGGTGCCCGCCATGTCGAACCGGCCGCTCCCGCCCGAGAACGAGAACGTTCCGCGCGTCAGGGTCACCGTGACGGAGAGGCCGTTGTCGCCGGGGTACGTGCAGGAGCCGCCCGGCCGGAGGACGGCCCGCTCCCCCTCCATGTCCGCGAGCAGCGAGCACCGTCCCGTGGCATCCGTGAGGAGGAGCTCCGAGTCCGTGCCCTCCGAGACACGGAAGGTGTCCGAGACCTGGGTGGAGGAATGACCGATGTCATGGATGCTGAAGTAGGCGGTGCCCGTCACCGCGTAGACACCGTGAAGCCGCTGACCGGAGGAGCCACACCCCAGCAGGGCGAACAGGAGGAAGAGAATCGACTGGCGCATGCGCCGCGCCCTGTGCAGAAGCCCTGCCACGCCTCCCGCGAGGCCTGTTCCGAGTGACACGCACGGCGAGCCGCTCCACCGGCCGTCCAGCAAGCGGGATGGGCATCGCGCCCACGGAACGGAGGGGCCTTCAGCACAGCGGGGAGCGCTCGCGAGGCGGGCCCAGCTCCGGCTTCAAGGCCATCAACAGCACCGGGCTCAGGAACGCATCCGCCAGGCCCGCCACCCACAGCGTCAGCCCGGTCAGCAGGCCCAGGTGGGCGATGCCCTCGAAGCGCGAGAGCTGCAACAACAGGAAGCCCCCCGCCACCGCCGCCGAGGTGACGAACATCGCCCGCCCGCACTCGCCCAGCGACTCCAGCGCCGCCTGCTCGTGGGGCTCGGCCGCGCCCTCCGCCTTCAGCCGCAGGTAGCGCCGCTTGAAGCGCACCAGGTACTGCAGCGTGTCGTCGTCGGCGATGACCAGCGCCATGCTCGCGATGATGACCGTGGACGGCTTGAGGCTGATGCCCAGCAGCGCCATCACGCCGAACAGCACCCCCACCGGCAGCACGTTGGGAATCAGGCCGATGAGCGCCAGCTTCGCGCTGCGCAGCACCAGGAAGAAGGCCACGAAGCTCACCGCCAGCGCGGACAGGAAGCTCTGGAGCAGCCCGCGCGTCAGCATGCCCGTCACGTGCTCGGTCATGGCCAGGTTGCCCGTCACCGTCGCCCGGTACCCCGCCGGCACCTCGCGCGACACGAAGGCCCGTGCCGACTCCACCAGCTCGTGCATCCGTCCCGCCCCCACGTTGGGCAGCAGCGCCACCACCCCCGCCGCGCTCCGGTCCTCCGACAGCACCGTGTCCAGCGGCTGGTAGCGTGCCAGCCGCGTCACCGCCTTCTCCGTCGTCTCCTCCGTCCGCTCGAGCAGCGCCGGCCCGAAGACCGCCTCGTACACCGGCTCCACCAGGCGGGGCAGGCTCACCACCGGTGGGTGCTCGGGCAGGGCCGCGAGGTACGCGTCCACCCGCTCCTGGAAGGCCATGGCCTCCGGCGACAGCGCCGCGCCCGCGCGAGTGCCCTCCGGCTCCAGGAAGATGGCCAGCGGCACCAGTCCACCGAGCGCGCCCTCCGCGTACGTCAGCTCGGCCGCGAGCGGCGAGTCCTGGCGCAGGTCATCGAAGACGCGGAACTCGTGCCGCAGCCGCGTCAGGGACAGCAGACTCAGCAGCGCCACCACCGCCGCCACGCCCACCACCCGCCGGGGGTGGTGCACCACCTGCCGCTCCACCCACGCCAGCACCGAGTCCAGGGGCCGCGTGCGCGAGGCCCGCAGCTCCCGCCGGGCCCGGTTCGCCGAGGCGCGCGAGCGCAACGTCAGCACCCACGGCAGCACCAGCATGTTGGCCGCCCACGCGAGCACCACGCCCAGGGCGGTGGCCAGGCCGAACTCCCACACGGCGGTGAGGCCGATGAAGCCCATGGAGAGGAAGCCCGCGGCGATGACGAGCTCGGTGGCCAGACAGGGCCCGGCGGCGGAGGCCATGGCCTCGGTGAGCGCCCGGGCGTATGGCGTCCCCGAGCGGCGGCGCTCCTCCAGGTCCGACAGCACGTGCACCGTGTCCGTCAGCGACACGATGAGGATGACGATGGGCGCGAACGAGGTGAGCACGCCGAAGGGGACGCCCACCCAGCCCATGGCGCCCACCATCCACATCCACGCCACCACCAGCGTCGCGGCGGTGGCCAGCACGGACCACACGTCCCGGTAGGCGAAGGCCACCAGCCCGAGGATGACGAGCAGCGCCAGGGGCAGCAGCCGCCCCATGTCCTCCTCCACCATGAGGGCCAGCATGGCGCGCACCGCCGGAGCCCCCGAGAGCGTCAGCTTCAGCTCCGGCCCCGCGTGGCGGGCCAGCAGCGCACCGGCCTGGAGGGAGAAGGCGCGCTCGGCGAGAATCCGCTCGGCCCCCGCTCCCGACGCGAGCGACACCTGCACCACGGACAGCTCCCGCGTGGGGTGCACCAGCACTCGGGCCAGGGGCTCCTTCCGGGCCCGCGCGAGCGCCTCCCGGAGCGCCTCCACGCCCGTGCGGGAGTCCTCGGGGAAGAGGAGCCCCTCCGCCGTGCGAGCCGAGGCCGGCCCCACCACGTGCCGCACCCGGGGCAGGCCGCGCAGCTCCTCCTCCAGCTTCGCCAGGGAGCCGAGCCCCGCGGGAGTGAAGACAGCGGGGCCCTCGGCGATGACGAACACCTGCGAGTCCTCGCCGGGGAAGGCGCGGCGGTAGCGATCGAAGTCCGCCTTGGCCGAGTCGCCGATGGGGTGCATGCGCTCGATGGAGGGGTCCATCGGCACGCGGGCGGCGCCCAGGCCGGCCAGCACACACAGCGCGAGCAGCCCCAGGCCGAGGAGCCCCCGGTGCGCCAGCAGGCGCTCGAAGAAGGAGAACCAGGTCACGAGCGCTGCCTACGCCAGGCCGAGAGGAAGTACAGCATCTCCTTGCGGTAGCCGAAGGGCTCGTGGGCCTGCGGTGGCAGCCCCACGGGGGCGGTGGCGGTCTCGGGCTCGGGCCAGTGCACGGTGCCGAAGACGACGTCCCACACCGTCAGCGTGCCGCCGTAGTTGCCCTTGCCGACGCGGCGGTGGTGGTGGCGGTGGTAGGCGGGGCTGATGATGAGCCAGTCCAACCACCCCAGCGAGTACCCACGCGCCGAGTGGTGGTACGTCAGCACCACCGAATACAGGGCGAAGTAGAGCTGCACGGACAGCGGGGAGAAGCCGAGTCCGGCCAGCAGCGCGACCAACGCCGTGCCCGACAACACGACCTCCAGCGCGTGCGTATGCGTCACCATCCAGACGCTGAAGTGCTCCTCGCGGTGGTGCTGGAAGTGGAAGCGCCAGAGGAAGGGGTGCTGGTGCTTGACCCAGTGGCTCGTCCAGCTGACGAGCTCGGCCACCAGCATGCAGGCCACGAAGTCCAGCACGGGAGGCAGCGTCCCGGGCCGCATGAGCGTGGGCAGGTGGGCGTGGAACCACGTGCCGGCGGACTGCACCAGCATCGTCGGGATGAAGCTGGTGAAGAAGAAGGCCCAGTTGCGGCGCCGCCTCGGCCCCGCCGCGAAGCTGTCCGCCCGGAACTGCGGATCGCGCAGCTCCAGGAGCACCAGTGCCAACATCGCCAGCGCCGTCCCGGTGTGAATCAGTCCCAACGTGTTCATCCACCAACAGAATTGCACGAGCCGGGCCGGGCCGCCCAGGGCCCCCCTCCCCCAGCCTCCCGGTGGTGGGGAGCACCCCCTGTGCAGGACGCTGTACGGGGCCGTGCAGAGATGGGCTCGAAAGGATTTCCCATGATGCTGGTCAGAAACATCGTGGTGCTTGGCGCTCCTCACAGGATGTGTGACGAGCCAGCCCGGAGGCGGCCCGACAGATAGAACCACCGGCGGCCCAGCTCCGCTCCGGCCCGTGCTCGCGGGCCAGCAACTCCCGGAGCAGCGCCGCCGCATGGGCCCCGCGAAGATGTTCGAGACGCGTCATCCGCCTCAGTCGAGGAAGAAGTCCTGCATCGGCTCGGTGCCGGGCTTCACCAGGTACTTGGAGAAGTCCTTCACGCCGGTCTCGCGCAGCAGGTCCTCGTCGATGAAGAAGTTGCCGGTGCTCGAGCGGCTGTCGCGGGTGAGGATGACGTGGGCCGCGTCGGCCATGATCTCCGGGGTGCGGCTGGCCTCCATCATGTCCTGGCCGCCGATCATGTTGATGGCCGCGGTGGCGATGACGGTGCGCGGCCAGAGCGCGTTGAAGGCCACGCCCCGGTCCCGGAACTCCTCCGCCATGCCGAGCACGCACATGCTCATGCCGTACTTGGCCATGGTGTAGGCCACGTGGTTCTCGAACCACTTGGGCTTCATGTTGAGCGGCGGAGACAGGGTGAGGACGTGCGGGTTCTTCGCCTTCAGCAGCTCGGGCAGACAGGCCTGGGTGGTGGCGTAGGTGCCGCGCACGTTGACGCCGAACATCAGGTCGAACTTCTTCATCGGCGTCTCCAGCGTGCCCGTCAGGCTGATGGCGCTGGCGTTGTTCACGAGGATGTCGATGCCGCCGAAGCGCTCCACCGTCTGCTTCACCGCGGCGTGGATCTGCTCCTCGAAACGGATGTCCACCATCAGGGGCAGCGCCTTGCCGCCGGCCTTCTCGATCTCCTCGGCGGCCGAGTGGATGGTGCCGGGCAGCTTCGGGTGGGGCTCGGCCGTCTTGGCGGCGATGACGACGTTGGCGCCGTCCTGGGCCGCGCGCTTCGCGATGGCCAGGCCGATGCCACGGCTCGCGCCGGTGATGAACAGGGTCTTCCCCTTCAGCGTGTTCACAGTGGGTCCTTTCTCCCGCCCGGTGGAGCGGGACGTTCAGCTCCCTGCGTACTTCGTCCCAGAGGGGAGCGCCAGCGGCTCGGACGGGTGCGACGCCCGGGCGGGTTTGACGGAAGCGCCCTCGTGGCTACGTTGAGTCCCGATGTCCGGTCCTCTGCACCACATGGCTCGCTGGATGAGGCTGGCGCTGGCGTGCCTCGCGCTCGTCGGGGCCAGTGCGTCGGCGCACACGCTCCCGACCGCCACGGCCGTGGTGTCCGTGCTCGTCGAGCAGTACGCGCCCGAGAGGCCCCGCACGGAGGTCCGGGCCCCCGTCCATCGCGAGCCCGAGTCCCAGCGAGAGGTGCGGCTCGACTCGCGTCCGCTGTCCACCGGTGGCATCCGCGAGACCCGTGCACCCGGGCCACCGCGCCGCCTCTTCCTCACGCATCGCGCGCTCCTCCACTGAGCCACTCCGGGGTCCCGTTCCTGGAGTGTGTCTTTCAGCTGGAGGAGTCCGTCATGACCTTGCTTCCCAAGGCCGTGCGCACCTTCGTGCGCGCCAGCCTTCGCCTTGCCTTTCGTGCGCTCCGCTTCCTCTTCATCCTGGGCCTGATCATGCTGCCCTCGCCCCTGACGGCCTGGGTCGTCGTCATCCTGGAGCCCCTGCGCCGCAACCTGCCGGCCGAGGTGCTCCGGAAGGAGGAAGAACCGCCGCCCCCGTAGACCCTCACGGAAGACCCTCACCCCAGCCCTCTCCCAGGGGGAGAGGGAGCGGGCGGGCGATTCCTGAGGCCGCCTGCCCCTTCGTGGCCATATATGTAGACGCATGCTCCACGTGATTCCCCTCGGAGGATTGGGCGAGATCGGCCTCAACGCGATGGTCATCGCCTGCCGTGGGGAGATGCTCCTCATCGACTGCGGGCTGATGTTCCCCCCCATCGGTACCCTGGGGGTGGACATCATCCTCCCGGACTTCACCTACCTCCGGCAGAACGCCTCCCTGCTCAAGGGCATCCTCCTCACCCATGGTCACGAGGACCATGTCGGCGCCCTGCCCTTCCTGCTCAACGAGGTGCCCGTCCCCGTCTACGGCACCCGCTTCACGCTGGGCATGGTGCGCCACCGGCTCCACGAGCTGGGCGTGGAGGCGGACCTGCGGGAGATAGAGCCCCGCAACCCCTTCCCCGTGGGCGCCCACTTCAAGGTCGAGGCCACCCGCGTCACCCACACCGTGCCCGATGCCGTGGGCTACGTCGTCCACACCCCCGAGGGCCCCGTCATCCACACCGGGGACTTCAAGCTGGACCCGGACCCCATCGACGGCCTGCGCACCGACCTCGAGCGCTGGGGCGAGCTCGGCGACCAGGGCGTGCTCTGCCTCCTGGCCGACTCCACCAACTCCGAGCGCACCCACGAGACGGGCAGCGAGCGCGAGGTGGAGCAGACCTTCGAGCGGCTCTTCCGCGACGTGCGCGGCCGCATCGTGGTGAGCATGTTCGCCTCCAACCTGCACCGCATCCACCACGTGCTGGACCTGGCCCGGACGCTGGAGCGCAAGGTGGTGACGATGGGGCGCAGCATGCTGCGCAACATCGAGATGGCCCGCGAGCTCGGCTTCCTCCCCTCCGTCACCGACGGGCTCTTCATCCCGCTCGAGGACGCGGCCAGGCTCCCCCCGGAGCGCGTGCTGGTGCTCGCCACCGGCTCCCAGGCCGAGCCCCGCGCCGGCCTCTCCCAGCTCGCCGCCGGAGACGGCCCCCTGCGCCTGGGCCCCGGAGATCTCGTCGTCCTCAGTGCCCGCGCCATCCCCGGCAACGAGCGCGCCGTGTCCGGCCTCATCGACCAGCTCCTCTGGCGCGGCGCCCGCGTCGTCTACCCGGACCTCGAGCCCGGTGTGCACGTGTCCGGCCACGCCAGCCAGCCCCAGCAGCGGCGGGTGCTGGACCTGGTGCGCCCCAGGAACTTCGTCCCCATCCACGGCGAGCTGCACCACCTCCACCGACACCTGGCCACCGCCCGGGAGTCCGGGCTGTCCCCCGAGCAGCTGCTGCTGGCGCAGGATGGGGACCTGCTCGTCTTCGAGGAGGGCCGGGGCCGCTTCTCGGGCAGCGTCCCCACGGGGCGCATCTACCAGGACCGCTTCGGCCAGGGGGTGGTGACGCCCGACATCCTCCAGGAGCGCACCCGCATCGCCGAGACGGGCTTCATCGTGGCGGCCCTGGTCATCGAGCGGGCCAGCCTGGCCGTCCTGGGGGGCCCCCAGCTGTCCGGACAGGGGCTCAACCTGGACGAGCAGGTGCTGCTGCCCCGGGTGGCCGAGGACGCACGGGCCTTCTTCCTGGAGATGTCCCAGCAACTCCGGGGGGATGACGCCCGGGTGCGGGAGGAGCTGGCCAAGGCGGTGCGCCGGGCCTTCAAGCTGTATACATCCAAGCGGCCCGTCGTGGTGCCGATGGTCATCAAGGTGTGATAAGGGCGCGAACTGCCATGCCTTCCTTCGACGTCGTCTCCAAAATCGATATCGCCGAGCTCGACAACGCGGTCAACCAGGCCAAGAAGGAGATCTCCACCCGTTACGACTTCCAGGGCGTCAACGGGGACATCGTCCTCGCCCCGGACAAGACGTCCATCACGGTGAAGGCCAACAGCGAGGAGAAGGTCCAGGCCGCCAAGGAAGTGCTCCTGAACAAGCTGGCCAAGCGCGGCATCTCGCTGCTGGCGCTGGAGTACGAGCCCATCGAGAAGACGGGCCTGTCCAACGTGAAGCAGCTCATCAAGCTGCAGCAGGGCATCCCGGTGGAGAAGTCCAAGGAGCTGGTGAAGCTGCTCAAGGACTCGAAGATGAAGGTCCAGGGCTCCATCCAGGCGGATCAGCTCCGCGTGACGGGCAAGAACAAGGACGATCTGCAGGCCGCCATGGCCCTCTTCCGGAAGGAAGCGGACAAGCTGCAACTCGACATGCAGTTCACCAACTTCCGGGACTAGCCGTGCGCTCACTCGTCGTTTCCGCCCTCCTCGCGGCGCTCGTGCCAGGGGCCGCCTCCGCCCAGGAGAAGAAGGAGCCGGCTCCCGCGAAGCCCCGCACGGTGAAGTCCGTGCCCTCGCTGCCGCGCGCGCCCAAGCTCGACGGCAACCTCAAGGACTTCCCCACCACACTCACGGTGAAGCCGCCGGCCTCCGTGGACGCGAGCGCCTCGTTCACCGCCCGCGCCGGGTGGCGCAAGGACACCCTCTTCGTGGGGGTGGAGGCCACGGACGATCAGCTCCAGGCCGCGGACGTGCTCACCCTCACCCTCTTCTTCCCGGACGCGGGCCTCACCGCCACCGGGCACGTCTTCCGCTTCGCCTTCGATGGCAAGCGCGCCTCGCCGCCGGACAGCGGCACCTCCCGGTACGCCCAGCAGCTGGTGGACGTGGGCGTGCAGCACAAGGACAACGCCCTGTCGCTCGAGGTGGCCATCCCCGCCCGGGCCCTGCCGCGCTTCCCCGCCGAGGAGCCGCTCACCCTCGACCTGTGCCTCACCTACGAGGACGTGGACGCGGCGGGCTCCACCCCCCCGGCCGTCTCCAACTGCAAGGGCGGCGGCATGGTGGGCGAGGTCCTCCGGCTGCCAGACGACTTCCGCAAGGGCCTCAAGCTGAAGCCCTCCAAGGGGGTCATCGGGCTCGAGGGACAGCCGGACGGCTGGCTGGGCTACGGCATCCTCCACTACCCGGACTGGGTGGAGGCGGACGAGCCCCTGACGCCCGAGCTGCTGGAGGTGCTGGTGGCCCCCCACACGGTGGACGCGGCGTCGGTGGGGGTGAATGTCCCCAAGACGCTCCTGCTGCCGAATGGAAAGACCCTGCTGGTGGTGTTGTCGGGCGAGAGCCCGTATACGGCCAACGGCACGTGTGACGGGGACAAGGAATTGCGCCTCGGCCTCTACCTCGTGAAGGGGAAGACGGCGCAACGGGTGCTCGAGTGGCCGGCCGCTACCTGTGCACTGGGACGAGCCACCTCGGTGGTGCTCGATGAAGAGGGCGCGTTGAGCATCGGTTACTCGAACGGCCCGACCATCAACTTTGCTTGGAGTGGCGACCACTTCGAGCGGACCGAACTCGGAAAGCGGTAAGGTAACGCCGTGCAGAATCCCCCAGAGACCAAGAGCCTCTACATGATGACCCTCGGCTGCCCGAAGAACCGGGTGGACTCCGAGGTGATGCTCGGCACCCTCAAGCAGCGGGGCTACTCGCTGGTGCAGGATCCGGCCGCGGCCCAGGTCATCGTCGTCAACACCTGTGCCTTCATCGGGCCCGCCAAGCAGGAGTCCGTGGACTCCATCCTGGAGATGGCCGAGTACAAGAAGTCGGGGGAGTGCAGCACCCTCGTCGTCACCGGCTGCCTCTCGCAGCGCTACGGCGCCGAGCTCTCCAAGGAGATGCCCGAGGTGGACCACTTCCTCGGCACGGGCGCCTACGCCCAGATTGGCGACTTGCTCGCCGCCGAGGCCAGCCCGCGTCAGGTGATTCCGGATCCGGACTACATCCACGACGCGCAGACGCCGCGCGAGAACTCGATGCCGTCGTACACGGCATACCTGAAGATCTCCGAGGGCTGCGACAACGCGTGCGCCTTCTGCATCATCCCCACGCTGCGCGGTGGCCAGCGCTCGCGGCCCATCGCGGACATCGTCGCCGAGGCCCAGCGCCTGTCCGAGCAGGGCGTGCAGGAGCTGAACCTCGTGGCGCAGGACCTGACGGCCTACGGGCATGACCTGCCCGGCAAGCCCAAGCTGCATGACCTGCTGCGCGAGCTGGTGAAGGTGGACGTGCGGTGGATCCGCCTGCACTACGCCTACCCGCGCGTCTTCACCGACGAGCTCATCGAGCTGATGGCGACGGAGAAGAAGATCGCCCGGTACCTGGACATGCCGCTGCAGCACGCGAGCGACAAGCTGCTGCTGTCGATGAAGCGCGGCCGGGACAGCAAGTTCCTCAAGGAGCTGCTGACGAAGCTGCGCGCGCGGGTGCCGGGGCTGGTGATGCGCACCTCGATGATCGTCGGCCTGCCCGGCGAGACCGAGGAGGACTTCGAGCTGCTCAAGGAGTTCGTGAAGGAGCAGCGCTTCGAGCGGCTCGGCGTGTTCCAGTACTCGGACGAGGAAGGCACGGCCGCGTACGACTACGAGAACAAGGTGCCGAAGCAGACCATCGAGCGCCGGTGGCGCGAGGTGATGGCCATCCAGAAGCGCATCAACCGCGAGCAGAACAAGAAGCTCGTGGGGCAGCGCATCGAGGTCCTGGTGGAGGGCCCGAGCGAGGAGTCCGAGCACCTGCTGGTGGGCCGCCACGAGGGCCAGGCGCCGGAGATCGACGGACTGGTCTACATCAACGACGGCCTGGCCTACCCGGGCGAGTTCGTCACCGTGGAGGTGACGGAGGCGCACGACTACGACCTGATCGCCAAGGTGGTGGAGCGCCCCAACCCGAAGGACCGCGTGCACAAGCCCCGCGAGTCCTTCCCCATGCCCGTGGTGACGTCGCAGCGCTGACGTCCCCGCGGTAGAGCCTCAGCGCCGCTCCAGGCGGCGCCACGAGCCCGCGCGCCCGGTCTCCTCGAAACCCGCGAGGGTCCCGGGCAGCGGCGCATCCCCGTACACCAGCAGGGCGCTGAAGGGCGCCAGCTGCTCCTCGGAGCCCGCGTCCATCCACTGGGGCAGCGATTGGCCCGGACGGAAGCGCACCGGCTGGTGGTCCGCATCGGCGAAGAAGTGGTGCCCCACCCCGCCCTGCGTCGCCGTCCACCACTGGCCCAGGTGCTCCAGGTACACGAGGCGGCTCCCCTGGGCCCGGTTCCCCACGAGCGAGACGTAGCCGTGCACCCCCGGCGGCGGAGGGCTGGCGATGAGGGTCTCGAGTCCCGCCACCTCCTGCTTGAAGCGCCAGTGGTAGCGCGCCGTCTCGGCGAGTGAAGCCACCACCACGAGCAGCAGCACGAGCCGCAGCCGCCGGTCGATGCGCGCCGGGTCCACCAACACGAGGGCGACGATGCCCGCGAGCACGGGCAGCCGCACGTGGATGAGCCACGCGCCCGAGAGCGCCTTGGGTGTCACCAGGAAGAGCGCGCCCAGCGCGAGGAAGAGCACCCAGGGAGCACGAGGCTCCTCGCGCCGGTGGCGCAGGTAGGCCAATACGAACACCAGCGTCACCAGCACCGGGCCGATGACGGCGAGACGGCCCTCGGGGCGGTAGTTGCGCAGGAGCCAGTTGAAGTGGGAGCCCCAGCCGTAGTCTGAGGCCATGTGGTTGCCGGGGGTGACGGCCCTCGACGCGAGCGTCAGCACACGGGTCGCACACAGGGCCAGGGGAAGCGCGAGGCCCGCGGCGGCGAGCCCTATCGCCCGTCTCCGATCTTCAGAGGTGAGCGCGAGCGCGGCCACGCCGACACAGAGGGCTCCGAAGGCGACGAGGTGCGAGAGCATCGTCGCCGTGGACAGGAGCGCGAGCCCCACCACCGCGCCCACCATGCGCCCGGAACCGCGCAGCGCGTGCAGGTAGAGCGCGAGCGAGAGCAGGGCGAGCGGCAGGGAGAAGAGGCTCGGCAGGAAGCCGTACCAGTAGGAGATGTTGAAGGCGAACGGGAGCCCGAACACCACCGTCCACGCGGGCCGGTGCAGGACGCGCGTGAACGCCAGGTGGGCCAGGGGGAAGAGCATCAGGGCCGTCCAGGCCGCCAGCCGCGCGGCGAAGGCCCCATTCGTCAGCAGCGTCACCGGCAGGAATAGCCAGATGGGCAACCCGTAGCCGAGCGGGAAATGCGCCTCGTAGTAGGCGGACACCTGGGGATTGCCCCGGACGAGCTCCGCGAGCGTCTGCATCTGGGCCGCGTGGGCGGGCAGATCGACGGCGGGCGGGATGCCACTCACGCACCACGCGGCGAAGATGCCCCAGGCTCCCAGCAGGAGGACGATCTTCCAGGACTCGCGCGGGGAGACGGGTGCGTCCAGCGGCTCTCGGGACATTTCCGCTCGCCTTATACCGCTCCTGTCCTCCTGGCGAACTCCTCGGGGAACACACTCCAGAGGGGAACCCGGGGTCCGTGGCACCCTCACCCCGTCCCTCTCCCGGAGGGCGAGGGGATATCTGGGAGACAGTGAGGACTTGTGGCGTCGGGGTTCAGCTACCTCGGATCCTCGGGCTCCTGCTCGCGCTCCTTCTTCGTCGGCGGCTTCGACGTCTTGCTCCGCTGGGGCACCGCCACCGCGTCTCCCAAGGGCGTCGGCTGGCACTCGCACACCGTGCGCCGCGTGCTCCCCTGGTGCACGAAGATGCAGGCGTTCGGACACTCCTGGAGCTGCCCTTCTTCGAACAGTGCCAGCGCGTATCCGCGCACCGACTTCAGGGCCTCGGCGCACTCGGGCATCGCCTGCGTCAGCCTCGGCCACGGCACCAGGTGTTGGGTCGTCACGCCCCGGCTCGTGGGCGAGAACGAGAACCCCACCTGGCAGTCCAGCGTCAGCGGCTTGCCGTCCTCGCCCAGTGGTTCCAGGTGCACCCGCCCTCCCTCGGGCAGGTCGCGAAACACCGCGCTCGTGAGCGCCCCCCGCCCGTCCGCCCCCCGCCGCACGTGCAGCCCGAAGCAGGACTCCTCGCGCGCCTCTTCCGGATTCTGGGAGCCCGGACGCGCGCAGCGCTGGCGGCCCTCGACGCTCTGCACGCGCGGCCGGCGCAGCACCAGCGTGTCGCCCTGCACGTCCACCATGGTGCGGAAGCGTCCCCAGACGTCCGGCCCCAGCCGGCCCAGCGTGGTCGGGTTCCTCCACCCCACTCCAGCCTCCAGCACCAGCGGAGTCACCCCCACGCCCGAGGTCACCTCCACCGCGTCCACCAGGAAGGCCCTCGGCGGCAGGTTGGCCGCCGTCTCCAGCGCCTGGAGTCCCTGCGCCTCCGCGGCCCCCATCGCGAGCCGCGAGAAGGGCTCGCGCGAGCCCAGCACGAAGGGGCCCGTGAGCGCCGCCTCGCCCTGCGTCACCCGCGCCGCCAGCAGCGGCCAGTCACCCACCGGATCCCTCGCGAGCTCGAGCCGGTGCACCTCCTCGGCCGGGTCCCCGCCAGCGGCGGCCGCGTCGGCGAGGTACTCCGCGCGCGGGCGAGACTTCTCGAAGGAGATCTCCCGGCGCAGCGGGTCCACCGTGAACGCATAGGCGGCGAGCACATCGGCCCCGAGCGTCACCGCGCAGGCCCGCTCATCGGTGAGCCCCATGCCACGAGGCCCCAGGTTGATGCCGCCCACGCGCAGGCCCGGCAGGCGCACCAGCGGCCAGTCACGCAGGGCCCCGGGCACGCCGTAGACATCCGGCACACGCGCGGAGCCCATCACGGGCGGAGGCGGCTTCTTCGCATCCCAGCAGGCCGAGGACACCGCCGAGAGCGCCCGGGCCACGTCCAGCACCACCGGCACCGCCCGCCCATTCAACTGCCCCTCCACCACGAGCCGCAGGTTGGGCGAGGGCAGCAGGGGCAACGTCTGGCCCACGAGACTGCCCGGGGCCTCGGGCGCGGCGGGGCCCGCCCCCCGGTGACACCCGGCGAGCAACAACAGCAGGGCCCCGAGACGCGCGCTCCTCACCGGCTACTTCCGCGGCTTGGTGAAGTCGTCGATGCGCGTGCCCTCGGGCGGGTTGATCTTGAAGGCATCCGCCCCGACGCCCACGTTCGTCTTCAGGTTGAGGAAGGCGATGGCGTTCTCGCTGCCGTCCGGATCCACCACCGTGCTCTTCAGCACCTGCGCCGTCTTCGGATCCACCTCCAGGCGCACCTGCTGGAAGCGCGGGTCCGGCTTGAGCGGGTCCAGCACCAGCAGCGTGCCCTTGCAGTCCTTGCAGGCGCCCTTGCTGATGGAGAACTCGTCCGCCAGCTTGCCCTGGCCGAAGAGGAACGTCACCGACGCGGATAGCTGGCTGGTGTCGATGCGGCCCACGCTCAGCGTCTGCGCCTCGGGGTCGTACGCGTACACCTTCTCGCCGGCCAGCACGAAGGTGCGCGCCGAGGGCTTCAGGTACTCCCAGCGCATCAGGCCCGGCTTCTTGTAGATGACCGTGCCCGTCGAGGACTGCGTGCGCCGCAGGGCCTTGTACTTGTAGTCCTGCTTGAACTCGGCCGAGAAGTCCTGCGTCTTCTCGTAGAAGGACTGCATCCGCTCCACCAGCTCCTTCACCTCCGGAGCGACCTTCTTGTCCGCGGCCTTCGGGGCCTCGGCGGCCTTCGGCGCTTCGGCCTTGGGAGCGGCAGGAGCAGGGGCCGGCTGAGCGGGCGCCTGGGCGACCACCTGGTGGGCGACGGTGGTGGGCACCGGGGCAATCACCGGCGCGGCGAGCAGGGTCACGAGCAGCTTCTCGAGGTACATGGCTTGAGCTCTCTCCAGGCGGGCGAGCCGCCCGCGAATCCAACTGTACCTACAGACGGGGCGCCCGGCCCGGCATTCAAGGCTTGGAGGGGGGCGCCTTCTTGAAGATGCGCTTCCGTTGTTTCACGGCGAGCACATAGAAACGGTCACGCAGCACCTGGGCCTCGGCCTCGGTGAGGTCTCCCACGCGCCCGAGGTGCTCCTCGCGCCAGGAGATGACCCGGGTGACACAGGCCGACACGGCGGCGGAGATGTTCAGGCTCTGGCTGAAGCCGCGCATCGGAATCCAGAAGGTGCCATCCGAGCCGTCCAGCACCTCCTGGCTCACCCCTTCCCGCTCGTTGCCGAAGACGAGGGCGATCTTCGAGTCGAAGCGCATCGAGTACAGGCTGGTGGCGTCCTCGCGGATGGCCGAGGCGTAGATGGAGAAGCCCCGCGACTTGAGGTGCTCGCGGCACGAGGCGAAGTCCTTGTAGAGCTTCACGTCGAGCCACTTGTCGCACCCCTGCCCCACCCGCGAGTTGGGCATGAAGGGCGCCGCGGGGTTGACGATGACATGCACCTCCTGGAGGCCATTGGCCTCGCAGGTGCGCAGCACCGCGGCGATGTTGAAGCTGTCCTCCAGCCGATCCAGCACGATGGTGAAGGTGCGCGTGCGCTGGGAGATGACCTTGTCGATCTTCTCCTTGCGCACGTCGAGCAGCAGCGACTCCGCGTCGATCGGAGCCTTCTCGAGCTTCTCGTAACGGGGGCCGCCACCAGCCATCGCGTCAGGACCTCCGGGCCCGCTTCGGCGCGGCCTTCTTCGCCGCCGCCCTGCGCGCCGGTGCCTTCTTCGCCGCGGCCTTCTTCGTCACCACCCGCTTCGCCGCCGCCTTCTTCGCGGGCGCCTTCTTGGCCACGGCGGCCTTCTTCGCGGGCGACTTCTTGGCCACCGCGGCCTTCTTCGCCGGAGCCTTCTTCGCCACCACCGCGGCCTTCTTCGCGGGCGCCTTCTTCACCGCCGCCGCCTTCCTGGCAGGAGCCTTCTTCGCGGGCGCCTTCTTCTCCGCCGCGGCCTTCTTCGCGGGGGCCGTCTTCACCACCGCCGGAGCCTTCTTCGCGGGGGCCGGAGCGGTCTTCTTCTCCGCCCGGGGCTTGGGCGGCGGCTCCACGTGCAGCTTGTCCGTACGGCCGGTGAAGAGCACCTCGGCCACCGCGTCCAACAGCGGCTGCATGCCCAGGCCCGTGGCGCACGAGACGGGGAACACGGCGATGCCGCGCTTGCGCATCTCCTCCGTCAGCTTCCCGAGCCGCTCCTGCGCGTGCGGCAGATCCAGCTTGTTGGCGGCCACCACCTGGGGCTTGCGCGACAGCTCCTCGCTGTACTTGCGCAGCTCCTCGTTGAGGACGTCGAAGTCCTTGAGCGGCTCGCGGTCCTCGACCTCGGTGCCCATGTCCAGCAGGTGGATCAGCACCTTGCAGCGCTCCACGTGCCGCAGGAACTGGTGCCCCAGCCCCACGCCCTCGCTGGCGCCCTCGATGATTCCGGGGATGTCCGCCATCACGAAGGACAGGCCGTCCTTGTACTGGACCAGGCCCAGGTTGGGCACCAGCGTGGTGAACGGGTAGTCGGCGATCTTCGGCCGCGCCCGGCTCACGATGGAGATCAGCGTGCTCTTGCCCGCGTTGGGGTAGCCCAGCAGTCCCACGTCGGCCAGCAGCTTCAGCTCCAGCCGCAGGGTGCGCTCCTCGCCCTTGGTGCCGTCCTGGGCGAAGCGCGGCGTCTGCCGCGTGGAGGTGGCGAAGTTCATGTTGCCCAACCCGCCCCGGCCGCCCTTGCACACCACCGTGCGCTCGCCGGCCGTGTTCAGGTCCGCCAACACCTCCTCGGTGTCCACGTCGCGGATGATCGTCCCCACCGGCACCTTGAGGAGCAGATCCTCGGACGAGCGGCCATTGCAGTCGCTGCCCATCCCGTTCTCGCCATTCCTGGCCCGGTGGTGCTGCTGGTAGCGGTAGTCCAGCAGCGTGGTGAGCTGCGGATCGGCCTCGAAGATGACCGAGCCGCCGTCTCCCCCGTCACCCCCGTTGGGGCCGCCGCGATCGACGTACTTCTCCCGGCGGAAGGCAACGGCCCCGTTGCCCCCGTCTCCGGCCTTCACGAAGATGCGGACTTCATCGACGAATTTCATCCCAGACCCCAGAAATGCGGAACGGGCCGCCTCCACGTCCCACGCCAGGAGGCGTATGGACCGGGAGCGACCCGCTCACGAGGCAAACGGGGAACCGGCCAGGCCGGCTCCCCTTTCAGACGACGCGCGGACTAGGCGCTCGTCTGCGCCGGGTGCACGGAGACCTTCTTGCGGTCCCGGCCCTGGCGCTCGTACTTCACCACTCCGTCCACCGTGGCGAAGAGCGTGAAGTCACGACCGAGCTTCACGTTGGCGCCCGGGTGGATCACCGTGCCGAGCTGCCGCACGAGGATGCTCCCCGCGCTGACCGTCTCGCCGGCGAACACCTTCACGCCACGGTACTTCGGATTGGAATCGCGACCGTTGCGCGAAGAACCCTGTCCCTTTTTATGAGCCATGACACCGATTCCTGATGAGGCCGGCGCGCCTCACAGCGCTCCGGGAAGTTGTGACCCGGACTAGCCGGAGATGGAGGTCACCTTGACCTCGGTGTAGGGCTGACGGTGGCCACGGCGGCGCGTCCAGCCCTCCTTCTCCTTGCGGAAGTGCAGCACCTTGCGGTGCTTGTCCTGGGCAAGGATCTTGCCCACGACCCTGGCGCCCGACACGGTCGGCCGGCCCACCTTCGGGCTGTCCGTCCCACCGAGCATCAGGACATCGTTGAAGGTCACCTCGGCGCCGATGTCTCCCGTGACCTTCTCGATCCGGAGCACGTCGCCCTCGGCCACGCGGTACTGCTTCCCGCCCGTGCGAATGACTGCGTACATCGTTGAACCCCTGAGTTTTGTTCCGGGTTGATTCAACCCGTGAAAGGCCGGCGTGCATTTCGGACGTCGAAAACCGTCCTACGATGCAAAGGTCGCCCGATCTACGGGAGAAGGCCAGGGGAGTCAAGGCAGATAGCACGCGGTGGCGCACGGAGTGCACTCCCGGAGCCCCCACCCCTCGCCCTGCCCACCCGTGGACAGGCGGTACTCCCCAGCCCGCCCGGCCGCCTGCCCCGCCGCCAGGCTGGGCCCTCCCCTTCTACAAGGAGTGGCCCCGATGCGGAAGTCCGGATGGATGCTCGCCCCCCTGGCCGCCGTGGCGCTCCTGGGAGGGTGCCGGAGCACGGCCTGCGAGGATCTGGCGGAGGCCTACGCCGAGGTGGCCCGGAAGTCCCAGCCCTGCGTGGAGCAGGCGCCCCTGCCCGCCTTCGAGGCCGCCCGGTGCGAGCAGAACCTCCAGGAGTGCGACGGGGACGACCTGGCGCAGTTGGAAGCCCAGGTGGAGTGCTACCAGGGGCTCGGCACCTGCAACCCCGAGCTGCCGAAGGCCTTCTTCCAGGCCCTCAGCACCTGTGACGGCTACGCGCTCAGCAATACCTGCGAGGCGGCCATCTTCTAGCCCGGCGGCCCCTGGACGAGCGCCAGGAGCCCACCAGACCGAAGGGCTTCTCAGCAGTTCGGCACGTTCTGGAAGCAGTTCACGAAGTTGGTGCAGGACTGCAGCTCGAGGCAGTCAGCCGTCTGCTTGTCCCAGTCCGCGCGGTCCGACGAGGTGAGGTTGTCCGTGCACTTGGTGTACTGCTCCGTGCACTCGTCCGCGCTCAGGCCCGCCGGGAGGAAATTGCACTCATCCGCGCGCTCGCAGAACCGCTGCTCGGTGGAAGCGCAACCAACGGCGAGACTGCAGCAGGCGACGGCCACGGCCATCCGAATCCGGAACATCATGGGTCTTCCCTCCCTCATCAGAATCCCGCCCCAGGGCGACAGGAGACGGGAATTCACTTGGTGTGGGGGGGCGTGACTGCCGGAGAAAGGTGCGCATGTCAACCAGACGGGCCGCCCCGGGGGCCGGGAGAGGCAGTTCACGTGCCCCCCGGAGGACGGCTAGAGTGCGCCCGCCATGTCTCGTACCGCTCGCCGCATCCCCGTCGTCAACCTGTCCCACTACCGCTCCGGCAGCCCCGAGGAGCGCGCCCGCTTCGTCCGGGTGTTCGGAGAGGCCCTCAAGGAGTTCGGTTTCGTCTCCGTCGAGGGTCACGGCATCGACGATGGGCTCATCCGCCGCACCTACTCGGACGTGGAGTCCTTCTTCCGCCTGCCGGAGCAGGTGAAGCACCGCTACCACGTGCCCGAGTTCGGCGGTCAGCGCGGCTACACGCCCTTCGGCCGGGAGCACGCGAAGAACCGCACCGTGGGCGACCTCAAGGAGTTCTGGCACGTGGGCCGCGACCTCCCCGAGGGCCACCCGCGCCGCCCGGACACCGCCGCCTACAACGTCTGGCCGGAGGAGGTGCCGTCCTTCCGCCCCAACACGCTCTCCCTCTTCAACGCGCTGGACGAGGCCGCGGCGCTGATGCTGCAGGCCGTGGCCGAGTACTTCGGCATCGAGCGCAACACCTTCAGCGACATGGCGCAGGACGGCACCTCCGTGCTCCGCGTCATCCACTACCCGCCCCTGAAGGAGAAGTTCATCCCCGGCGCGGTGCGCGCCGCCGAGCACGAGGACATCAACCTCATCACCCTGCTGTGCGAGGGCACCGCCTCGGGCCTGGAGCTCCTCACCCGCGACGGCGAGTGGATTCCCGTGGACACCCTGCGCGGGCAGATCGTCGTGGACTCGGGCGACATGATGAGCCGCATCACCAACGGCGTCATCCCCGCCACCACCCACCGCGTGGTCAACCCGCCCTCGGCCGCCGAGGACAACACGCGCTACTCCATGCCCTTCTTCGTGCACCCCTATCCGGAGTGCGTGCTGCAGCCCCTGCCCAGCACCGTGACGCCGGAGAAGCCGGGCCAGCCCCCCATCACCGCCGACGCCTTCCTCAAACAGCGTCTGCGGGAGATCGGCCTCATCAAGTAGCCTCGGCCGCGTGGAGTGACCCACCCCTCCCTCTCCCACCACCGCCACCTGCTCCTGCTCGGAGCGCTGGCGGTGCTCCCCGGTGTAGCCGGAGCCGGGGAGTTGCCCCGCCCCCTGATGCGCCCGGGCCACGTCGACCTGCGCATCGAAGCGGCCGCCTCGCTCCTCCCGCTGTCCCTCGAGGGCGGTGCCACCGTGGAGGCCGGCGTGCTGCCCCTCGCCACCGGCACGCTCTCCCTCGGCGCGGAGCTCGCCGCCAACCTGTGCGCGCTCGCGTGCTGGGTCCCCAACCTCTTCTCCGAGCGCGACACCTCGCGCTGGGACCTCTCCGCCGTGGGCCGCCTGGGCTACCACTTCACCCTGGCCAATCGGAACTACGGCCGGATGGACCTCTTCGGCGTCCTGCTCGGGGGCGTGATCGAACCGCGCACCACCGTCACCGCCCCCGGCTACCGCTTCGAGGGCCGCGGCCGGGGCGCCGTCCTCGGGCTCGGCATGGGCGGCAACTACTTCCCCTCCGCCTCCCGCTTCTTCCTGGGCTTCGAGGCCCGGCTCCGCTTCTCCACCGGCACCTACGCGCTCACCCTCACCCGGGGCTCCTACGACTTCACCGACGAGGATCGCCGCTGGCTCCGGCTCGGCCTCAGCACCGCCTTCTTCGTGGGGATCCGTCTTTTCTGATGCCCGGCCTGTAACCCATTGATTTTCGGACTCTCGAGCCGTCCCGCGCTGGCCACGAAACTCCGCACGGGTTATCCCGATAATCTAGGGGCCAGAGGCATCTTCCTGACCTACCGCGACCCCGTTCCCCAGGGGGGAGAACACCATGAAAGTCGGACAGAACCGGCCGTCCGTGCCCACGCAGAGCACCACCTCCACCGAGGCCCGGAAGGGAACCCCGGCGGCTCCGGCAAGGGCCCCCACGGCGCGTAACGCGAACACGTTCCAGACGGGCTTCGACACGGCGGTGAGGAAGAACACGTTCACCATGGAGGCCGCGGCCACGCCCGTCGTCATGACGCCGGCCCCTCCGCCCGAGACCGCCGCACCGGGGACCGCGGGCAGCAAGCTCACCGACGATCAGCTGAAGAAGGCGCTGAACGAGGCCCACCAGATGATCTTCGGCCGCGATGTCGACCCGGCCCAGCTCGACGGCTGGATGAACAGGGCCCGCAAGCTGCGGGACAACCCGGAGGACCCCTCCAAGCCGCTGAGCCTCGACGACATCAAGTACACCCTCTTCAGCGAGCTCCGCACCGGCAAGACCAAGGAGCAGCTGAAGACGCTGGACGATCCCACGCTGAAGCGGCTGGTGAACGATGCCTACCAGCTCTTCGCCGGTCCCGGCACCCAGCCCGACGCCGCCAAGGCCAAGGAACTGCTCGACCTGGCCACGCAGCTGCGCGACCACCCGGAAGACCCCTCCAAGCCCCTGGATGCCGACGGCATCAAGTACGCCCTCTTCTCCAAGCTGCGCGGCACCTACAACAGCGACCCCAACGGCAAGGTGACCGACGCTCAGCTGAAGAAGGCGGTGAACGACGCCTACCAGCTCTTCGCCGGTCCCGGTGCCCAGCCCGACGCCGCCAAGGCCAAGGAGCTGCTCGACTTCGCCACGCAGCTGCGTGACAAGCCGGAGGACCCCTCCAAGCCGCTGGATGCCGACGGCATCAAGTACGCCCTCTTCTCCAAGCTGCGCGGCACCTACAACAGCGACCCCCAAGCCAGGCTCACCGACGACCAGCTGAAGAAGGCGCTGAACGAGGCCCACCAGATGATCTTCGGCCGCGATGTGGACCCGGCCCAGCTCGACGGCTGGATGAACAGGGCCCGGAAGCTGCGGGACAACCCGGAGGACCCCTCCAAGCCGCTGAGCCTCGACGACATCAAGTTCACCCTCTTCAGCGAGCTGCGCACCGGCAAGACCAAGGAGCAGCTGAAGACGCTGGACGATCCCACGCTGAAGCGGCTGGTGAACGATGCCTACCAGCTCTTCGCCGGTCCCGGCACCCAGCCCGACCCCGCCAAGGCCAAGGAGCTGCTCGACCTCGCCACGCAGCTGCGTGACAAGCCGGAAGACCCCACCAGGCCGTTGGATGCCGACGGCATCAAGTACGCCCTCTTCTCCAAGCTGCGCGGCACCTACAACAGCGACTCCAAGGCCAAGATCACCGACGATCAGCTGCGCAAGCTGCTGGACGAGGCCCACAACCTCGTCTTCGGCAACGGCGCCAACGGCCCCAACGTCGAGACCTGGATGGCCAGGGCCCGGAAGCTGCGCGACGACAAGGACAATCCGCTGGACGCCAACGGCATCAAGTACGCCCTCTTCAGCCAGATGCGCCAGGTGAAGTAGCCGCGCGCACGGCCCGGGCCGCTGGAGACACGCATCGTCTTCAGCGGCTCGCCCCGCGGCCTCAGTGCACGACTCTTCCGGACCCGGAGGACGTCTCCTCGCCCACCGGAGCACCCCCGGCTTCGAGCAGCTGGAGGAGATCCTTCGTCGTCAGCCGCGCCGCGGCGTCCGTGCCCTCGAGCACACCCGCCACGAGCGAGCGCTTGTCCGCGTGGAGCGAGAGGATCTGCTCCTCGATGGTTCCCCGGGTGACGAGCCGGTACACCGTGACGGGCTTGTCCTGGCCGATGCGATGGGCGCGGTCGGTGGCCTGATCCTCCACGGCCGGGTTCCACCACGGATCCAGGTGGATGACGTAGTCGGCCGCGGTCAGATTGAGGCCCGTGCCTCCCGCCTTGAGCGAGATGAGGAACAGGTCGCCCTCGCCGCGCTGGAAGGCCTCCACCCGCTTCGCCCGCGCCCCCGCCGGGGTCGAGCCATCCAGGTACTGGTAGCGGAACCCCGCCCGGTCGAGCTCCTCGCACACCAGGGCGAGGTGCGAGGTGAACTGGCTGAACACCAGCGCCCGGTGGCCCGCGTCACGCAGTTCCTCGAGCAGCTCGAGCAGGCGGCGCATCTTGGAGGAGCTGACGTTCGATTTCGAGTCGTAGAGCTTCGGATGGGAGGCGAGCAGCCGCAGGCGCGTCAGGGCCGCGAGCACCTGGAACTGCTGCTGCTCGTTGCGCACGCCCTTGCCTTCCCGGGAGACCTCGGCCACGGCGGCGAGGCGCGCGTCCTCGTAGAGCGCCCACTCCTCCTCGGAGAGCGCGACGGGGACCTGGATCTCCGTGCGGGACGGCAGCTCGCGAGCCACCTCGCGCTTCGTGCGCCGGAGCAGGAAGGGCTTGAGCACCCGGTGGAGCGCATCACGCGCCTCGGGATCCTTGCCGCGCTCGATGGGCGCGGCGAAGCGCTCGCGGAACTGCTCCCAGCTCCCGAGCAGGCCGGGGAAGACGATGGAGAAGAGGCTCCACAGCTCCCCGAGATGGTTCTCCAGGGGCGTGCCCGACATCGCGAGCCGGAAGCCGGCATTCAGCTTGCGCGCCGCACGGGCCCGGTGCGTGGCCGGGTTCTTCAGCGCCTGCGCCTCGTCGATGACGAGGGTGGCGAAGGTGACGGCGCTCAGGCTCGCGATGTCCCGCGTGAGCAGGCCATAGCTGACGATCAGCACGTCCTTCTTCGTGAGCTTCGCGAGACACCCCGCGCGATCCGGCTGCTCGGCGTAGAGGAGGGGACGGAGGTCCGGCGCGAACCGGCGGAGCTCCTGCACCCAGTTGAAGCCCACGGACGTGGGGCAAAGCACGAGCGCGGGCCCGAGGCGCGTCCGGTCCACCAGCACCGAGATCGCCTGCACCGTCTTCCCCAGGCCCATGTCGTCCGCGAGGCAGGCGCCAGCCCCCCACGCCGCGACCCGGCTGAGCCATGCATGCCCCTCCACCTGATAGTCGCGGAGGGTCGCCTTGAGCGACGCGGGCGGCTTGGGCCGGAGCGACAGCGAGGCCGCGAGGCGCTCGGTGAGCAACTGCCAGGCCGGTGCCGACTCCACCTCCGCCCCCGCACCGCCGAGCGCCTCGATCGCGGGAACGGCTCCGGGTGACAGCTCCACCCGTCCACCTCGAGCGAAGGTGTGATCGGCGATGGCCCGGAGCCGGTGGCGCAACGTGTCGCTGAGCTCGACCCAGCGCCGCTCGTCGACCCGCACGAACCGCTGCTGCCGCCGCGCCGCATCGAGCAACACCGCGAGCTCGAGCCGGCCCACCTCGACCTTCAGCTGGCCGTTGATGCCGAACCAATCCCGCTTCCGTTCGATCTGGACCTTGAGCGCCTCGGGGCCGACCGACGACATGACCCTCGGCTTCTCATCGAGCCACTCGACGGCGAGTCCACGCGGGGGATTCTGCAGGGCGGCCACGAGCTCCAGCGCGGAGTCGGTGTCCTTCATCCGGAAGCAGTAGGGCGGGCCTTCTTCCGCGTTGGCGAGCGGAAGCGTCGAGAGCATCGCCCGCGCCCGCTCGTCCTCGGTGAGCAGGGAGCGCCGCACGTACGCGCGCTCGGCGCCTCGCAGCAGCAGGACATCCCGAGGGCCCACTCCCGGATGGAAGAGCGGTGCACCCGGACCCGGACGCACGAGCAGCTCGAGCTCGAGCGACACGTCCGGCAGGAGCCTCAGCCGGACCACCGTCTCCGGCTCGGAGGAGATCTCCCGGCCCTTGAGCGACTCCGGGACCACGAGCGGGAGCCGGGCCTCCAGACGCGAGAGCCTTTCGAGCAACGGCTGCTGCGCCTCGGGTGGGAACCGCGCACCGTGCTTCTGGAGCAGCTCGAACAGCTGGCGGGCCTCGTCGCTCACGTCGATCAACAGGCAGCGGCCCCGCTGCTCCTCGGCGGTGAAGAGCGGCTCGCCCGGCGCGAAGGACTTCATCAGGGCGGTGAGCAGGCGCGCGTCGAAGACCTCGCCGTCGACGGAGGGCTCGAGCCGGATGTGATCGCCGGACGGCACCGCGATGAACCCCAGCCGGACCCGCTTCAGCTCGAGCGGCTCATCGGGCGAGACATCGAGCGCCACGCGTGGATGGCCCACCAGCGCGACGAAAGCCCGGGCCGCGTATGTACTGCCCCGGGCTCCCGGACGTGCCGACCAGGAGGAGAAGAGCTCGGCGACGCGCAGGTCCTGCTCGGAGAGGGAGTCGCGGTGCTCGTCGAGCAGGCGTGCGGGGGTGGTGCGCGCCCCCGAGGACAACGTGCCCCGGCGGCTCCGCTTCTTCACCGAGGGCACCGCGGTGAGCATCCCGAGCTCATGCTCGATGCGCCACCACACCTCGATGAAGGTGCGCGGCTCGGTGAGCTTCGCCTCGAACACCTCGAGCGCCTTGAGGGCCCGGGCCCACGAGGGCCTCAGGAGCTCATAGGCCAGGACCCGCGCCTCGTCGCGCCGCGCCGGGTCCTCGAGCAGATCCATCGTGGCGTCCAGCAGCGCGAGGGCATGCGTGCAACCACCGCCCCGGGCCTCGCAGGTGCACTCGAGCCGGGGCTCGCCGTCGTTGGGGAACGACAGCCTCGATTCGGCCGCGAAGGAGCCATAGGACGGTCCACCGCGAACGCGCCGCCAGCGCTCCTTCCACGAGACGGCACAGGGCTCGGCGAGAAATGCCCAGGAGCCGGAGGCGCGTGCGGCGCGGGAGCGGGGAACGGCACGCGAGCGGATGCCACGCCGGAGCTGGAGCAATCGTGACCAGAGCACCGCGAGGGCGGGGTCCTCGAGCGACTCCGGGCGAGAGGCCTCCTCGAGCACGCCGAGCCGGAGGGACTCCGCTTCATCGGCCAGGAACGCGGCGACCGCGAGGGGCACCGCCTCCTCGAGGACCCCGCGAGCCCGGGCCGCCAGATAGCGCGAGGCCCCTTCGCGAGACCCGATGTCCCGAATGGGGAGACCGCTGAGCGCATAGCGCAGGCTGTTTTTCTGCGCCTCATCCACCGCGAGTGCGGGCAGCAGCACCTCCGCCGAGGTCGCCAGGGCGTCCTGGAGCGAGTGGGCCTCCGCCCATTGCTCCAGTTCCTTCCGGGTCCCGAAAGGCGAAGGGAGGGCGACAGGTCCGGAAGCGGCGGGGGTGCGAGGCGTGAGGAGGGACACGGAGGCGGCGGAGTGTAATCGCGAGGGTGGGCCGGATCAGCCTCCGTTCTGATGCCTGGGAAGCGAGGAAGCAGGCGCTAAAAACGCCCCCGCAGTACTCACGAGGAGCAGGAGCGGGCTGGAACCCGCCATACCCATTCCTCACTGCGCCAGGCAGTTCACGTCAGCCAACGCGACCTCGAACGCGTTTCCGACCTGATAGGACGCGAACTCCCTGTTCGGCGTGAACCACGTCACTGCTCCGGTATCGAGGAAGCGTGGTCCTCCAGAGCAGGGGTCACCTGGTTCGCACGCGAGCATATGAAGCATTTCGTGGATGGCGGTGTGAAGAATGTCGCTCCTCACGCTGGGAGACTTGAAGTAGGAAGGATCGAAGCGCAGGGCGGAGGCCGAGGTGCTCTCGAATCGGGTCGAAGCCGTTCCCCCTCCATCGACCACACGGACTCTCACGGTAGGACTGCCCGCGACGTAGCGCGTGAGGCGTGTGGCAATCTCCGTCCAGCTCATCCGCTCTGGCTTGAACCACCCGAGGTCATACCCTGTCCGGCCGTTCACCCCGGAGAGTCTCGTCTGGAGAGCAGGGCATGTCGGGTTCAGCAGCGCAACGCAAACCCGTTGAAAGCCTTCCGTGACGATGGCCCGGTCACTCTCCCGGGTCCCGTCCTCGAATGTGAGGCGAACACATCCTTCAATCGGGACGTCGGTGACGGATGCCGTCACTTCTTCAGATGCCGCCCCTTCCGTGCTCCTCGTCACCTGCTCCGTGGTTGCGCAGCCAACGCCTACGCAACCGATGACGGCGCTAATGATGAGGCAAGCAGGTCGCAATGAGGACATGTCCGATTCTCCTTTTCCCACGATGAACGGCGTGTCCATGCCAGCATACCGGCCATCCGCGTGCTCTTCGCAAGTACCTCGTCCCACTGCTTCGAGTATACAACAAGGACCCTCATGAGTTCGCCAAATCTCCACATCGCATCGAGCCACTTTGGTTCTGGCGTTGTTTTGTTTGTGGCCCTGGGCATCCTCGCCGTCCCGAGAACTGCGGAGGCGCAGATGACCGCATCTGAAGCCGCCACCTTCTATGACGCCTTCCTCGGCCAGCCGGCCAAGAGCTGCGCTGACCTGCGTGCATATCCGGGCAAAGTGCCTTCGTTCCGCTCGGAGCTCTGTGTTGGTGCCGCGAACACCGCGCCCATCAACCTGGATGCGTACCTGAAAGACCGCGTCCCCAAGGTGGCGCTCAAGACGAAGGCGCTCATCAACGGCGGCGGCGTCAGCATGGGTTCCTACCAGGCCGGGCGGCTGCAGGGGCTCATCAACGAAGCGCGCGTCGAGGTGCTCGACAAGCTCTTCGACGCCGCCGTGCTCGCTACCGACCCCAGTGAGCTCGCGAAGGTGGATGAGCGGCTGAACGCGGTGCTCGCCGGCACGGACTGGGCCAACCTGGGATTCACCCAGGTGGCGGGCGCGTCCGCTGGTGGCATGAACGCCTTGGGCTTCGCCATCGAGGTCTGCCGGGACACGCTCCTGCCCACCTTCGCCCCCAAGAGCACGACGCCTTCGTTCCTGGACAAGACCGACTCGGTGCTGCGCCGCATGTGGATGGACGTAGGGTTCGAGGAGAGCGACCCGGACTCGTGGGTTGGCGGCGCCGCGCTGCTGCGCCCGGGCAAACTCCCCGAGGATGCCGCCCGTGCGGACAAGAACGCCGTCTTCTCCGCGGAGCCGCTCGACCAGGTCATTTCAAAGGTCACGCAATTCTTCGAGTCCGATCCCAAGCGCGCTGCCCCGGTGCCACTCCGGGCCGGCTGCCACATGGGTGCCTCCATCACCCTCACCAGCTTGAAACCGGTTGAGGTGAACCTGAAGGGAGAGGAGGACGGTTCGTTCCTATCCGTCACTCTTCCTGTGATGGTGGAGTTGAGGACGACCTCCACCACGCCGCCGCATTTCGAGGTGAAGGCGTACGACGACGGCAACGAGTCCATCATGACGGTGGACGGCAACGCCGAGGCGTTTCTCAAGCTCGTGCGGGCGACCGGCGCTCTTCCGCCGGCGCTCCCGATGCTCACGCTTTGTGAGGATTCGCTCGCGGGCCCCATCCAGTTTGGAGGGACGAGGTACACGGTCGGAGCGTGCGACCTTGAAGATTGGGAAAAAGCCGTGCAAGCCAAGGAGGGCAACTGGTTACGGCCATGGAAAAAGCCAAAGCGAGGCGGTGTCCGCGGAGAGTTGAGCCTCATCGACGGCGGCCTGTTCAACAACAACCCGCTCGATCTGGTGCTGGATCGGACGCCGCTGGATCAGAAGTCACCCGGCAGCATCCAGACGTTCCTGTTCTTCGATCAGGACTTCACGGAGATCCCGCGTCCAACGGCCCGTGCGAAATACACGGGCAACACGCTGTACGTGCATTTTCAACAGCTCATCAGCGCGGCGCTCGTGGACGTCGCTCGCAACCAGCAGGTGTCATCCGCGCTGCGCCGGTTCAAGCCGCAAACGGGAGGGGCCGCTCCGGCGAGGCCGCAGGTCGTCTCCATCGGCCGCAAGAGCCCAGCACTCAGCGAGGCAGGCTTCGCCACCTCCGCCTTCCTGCTGCGGGAGTTGCGCGAGATCGACTATCTCGCGGGCATCCTCGACGGGCACTCGTCGTCCCCCCATGAGACCTGGGTATCGCGGCACGCGGACGTCCAGCTTCTGCGCAGATTCTACGACTCGCCCCTGGGCCCCACCTTGGATGCCACGGCACTGGCTGCGCTCGTCGATACGTGCCGCACGCAGCCATCGGTCCTGGCGCTTGGACAGGCGGCTTGGGGGCGGCGCTGCCTTCTGGCCGGGGCCGCTCGCTTGTCCGTCCAGGAGCTCAAGAGCATCTGTGGCGACAGTTCCACGAGCGATAAATGTGAAAAGGCCTCGGAGTTCTCCGCGCTGGGCAAGGCGGCCAAGGAGCTCCAGGCCACCCAGAAGACCTGGCAATTCGAGGAAGGCATTGGCAAGGACATCGATCATCAGTTGTCGCTGCTGGGCGATCGAATCGACGAGATGGTCCGCAATCAGCCCTCCCGCCTCGCATTGCCGAGCCGCGCGCTCGACATGGCACTGGAGTCACTGTTCATCGACGGCCTGCAGTTCCAGCCCAACACCTTCAGCGATGAGAAGGACCGGCGGGTGATGCGCGGGCGGAAGAATACGGTGGCATGGGGCCTGCTCACTGACCTGCGCCTCGTGGTCGATCGATCCTTCTGGGCGCTTGAGGCGTCGCGGCGTTTCAACCCGTGGGTTGCCGCAGCATTCGCCCCGGGCGGCGTGGAGATGGGCTGGGGATTCGTGCCCGCGCTGTCGCTCGGAGCGGGGATCGGGTGCTCGAACCACGGGGCGTTCACCTGGTTCACATGTACGCCGCAGCCGGAGCGCCTGGCGGATGGCAGCTTCAGAGCCACAGACTCGTTCCACTCCTTCCTGGTACACGGAAGCTTGAGCGCTGAGGTGCTCGTGCTGAGGCCCCACCCGGTCCTGTCCTTCCACATGGGCCCTCTCGTGACGGCACGTAGCAAGCCCTTCGGAGGCGGAGGGCGCACCCTGGGCGTGGAAGCCGGCGGGTTCCTGCGCCTGGGGCTGGCCCGCTGGATCTCTCTCGATTTCCGCGTCGTGACGGGTCTGCCCGTGGGCGTGGGCACCGGCACGGCGAAGCCAGTCGGGTCACCCGACCTGATCTTCGCCGCTGGCTGGCAGTACTGAGGGCTACTCCCCGATCTTCTTCTTGAGCAGCTCGTTGACGAGGGCCGGGTTGCCCTTGCCCTTCATGGCCCGCATCACCTGGCCCACGAAGAAGCCGAAGATGTGCTTCTTCCCGGCCTTGTACTTCTCCACCTCGCCCGCGTTCTTCGCCAGCACCTCGTCCACCACCGCCTCGATGGCGCCCGTGTCGCTCACCTGCGCCAGGCCCTTCTCCGCGATGATGGCCTCCGGGTCCTTCCCCGTGCGGAACATCTCCCCGAACACGTCCTTGCCCGCGTTCGCCGAGATGCTCCCCTTCTCCACCGCCGTCAGCAGGCTCGCGAACTGCACCGTCGTGAAGCGCAGCGTGGTGACGCTCCCGCCCTCCTCCTTCAACAGCCGCAGCAGCTCTCCGAGGAACCAGTTCGACAGTCGCTTGTAGTCCTTGAAGTGCTGCGCCACCGCCTCGAAGTAGTCCGCCAGCGGGCGCTCGGCGCACAGGATCTTCGCGTCATACGCCGGCAGCCCGTACTGGCTCGTGAACCGCGACACCTTCGCCCGGGGCAGCTCCGGCAGGGACTTCGCCACGTCGTCGATCTGCGCGTCCGTCAGGTGCAGCGGCGGCAGGTCCGGCTCCGGGAAGTAGCGGTAGTCGTGCGCCTCCTCCTTCGAGCGCATCGAGCGCGTCACGCCCTTGTTCGGGTCGTACAGCCGCGTCTCCTGCTCCACCTTCCCGCCCGACTCCAGCAGGTCCACCTGCCGGGAGATCTCATACTCGGTGGCCTGCTTGATGAACCGGAACGAGTTGATGTTCTTCAGCTCCACCCGCTGGCCGTACGCCGTGCTGCCCTTGCGCATCACGGACACGTTGACGTCGCAGCGCAGCGAGCCCTCCTCCATGTTCCCGTCGTTCACCCCGAGGTACACCAGCACGTCCCGCAGGGCCTTGAGGTACTCCACCGCCTCGTCCGCGCCGCGCAGGTCCGGCTCGCTGACGATCTCCAGCAGCGGCACGCCCGCGCGGTTCAGGTCCACCAGGCTCTCGGCCGCCGAGGCGTCGTGCACGCTCTTGCCCGCGTCCTCCTCCATGTGGATGCGGCGGACGCGGACGACCTTCTCGCCCTCGGGCGTGTCGATGGTCAGCTTGCCCCACTCGCAGATGGGCTGGTCGAACTGCGTGATCTGGTAGCCCTTGGGCAGGTCCGGATAGAAGTAGTTCTTCCGGCTCCACACGCTCGTCTTGTTGAGGGTGCAGCCGAGCGCCAGGCCCGTGCGGATGGCGAACTCCACCACCTTCGCGTTGAGCACCGGCAGCACGCCGGGCAGGCCCAGGCACACCGGGCAGGTGTTGTGGTTGGGCGCCGCGCCGAAGCTGGTGGAGCAGTTGCAGAAGATCTTCGTGTGCGTCAGCTGTTGGGCGTGGACCTCGAGCCCGATGACCGGCTGGAAATCGCTCAGGGGCATGGCGTCTCCGGAACTCTCTAGATGGGGGCCTGGCGGCGCACGTAGTCGTGCTCGCGCTCGAAGGCCCGGGCGATTCTCAGCAACTTCGCCTCGTCGAACGGGCGGCCCATGAGCTGCAATCCAATCGGCAGGCCCGCCTTCGTGAAGCCGCACGGCAGCGACAGGCCGGGCAGTCCCGCCAGGTTGCACGGCAGCGTGCACACGTCCATGAGGTACATGGACAGTGGGTCGTTCACCTTCTCGCCCAGCTTGAAGGCCGGCACCGGCGAGGTGGGCGTCACCAGCGCGTCCACCTGCGTGAAGGCCTTCGTGAAGTCCTCGCGGATGAGCGTCCGCACCTTCTGGGCCCGCAGGTAGTAGGCGTCGTAGTAGCCCGCGCTCAGCGCGTAGGTGCCCAGCATGATGCGGCGCTTCACCTCGGGGCCGAAGCCCTGGTCGCGCGTCAGGCCGTACATGTCCCGGAGGCCCTTCACATCCCGCGCCCGCCGGCCGTAGCGCACGCCGTCGTAGCGGGCCAGGTTGCTCGACGCCTCCGCCGGGGCCAGCAGGTAGTAGGTGGCCAGCGCGTACTTCGTATGCGGCAGGGACACGTCCACCAGCGTGGCGCCCAGCCGCTCGTAGGCCTTCAGGGCCTCGCGGACCGAGGCCTCCACCTCGGGGTCCATGCCCTCGACGAAGTACTCGCGGGGCACGCCCAGCTTCAGGCCCGCCACGCCGTGCTCCAGGTCCGCCAGGTAGTCCGGCACGTCCGCCGTTGCCGAGGTCGAGTCCCGCGGATCATGCCGCGCCAGCACCTGCAGCAGCGCCGCCACGTCCCCCACGGTGCGAGCCATGGGGCCCGGCGCATCCAGCGAGGAGGCGTAGGCGATGACGCCGTAGCGCGACACGCGCCCATAGGTGGGCTTGAGGCCCACGGTGTTGGTGAGCGCCGCGGGCTGGCGGATGGAGCCGCCCGTGTCCGTGCCCAGCGTGCCGAACACCTCGCGCGCCGCCAGCGCCGCCGCCGAGCCTCCCGAGGAGCCTCCCGGCGTGCGCGTCACGTCCCACGGGTTGTGGCAGGGGCCGTAGGCGCTCGACTCGTTGGACGAGCCCATCGCGAACTCGTCCTGGTTGAGCTTGCCCAGGATGGGCGTCCCCGCCTCCTTCAACAGCCGCACCGCGGTGGCGTCGTACGGGGGGACGAAGCCCTCGAGGACGCGCGAGGCACACGTCGTCTCCACGCCCTCGGTGAGGAAGATGTCCTTCACGGCCACGGGCACGCCGTCCAGCGGCCCGAGCGGGTTGCCCTGCTTGCGGCGGGCGTCGCTGGCCTCGGCGGCCGCCAGGGCGCCGTGCTCGTCCAGCCGCAGGAAGGCCTTCACCTTCCCATCCACCTGGGCAATGCGCGCCAGACAGGCCCGCGTGGCCTCCACGGAGGTGGTTTCTCCCGAGGCCAGCTTCGCCGCCAGCTCCAGCAGGGTGAGGTCGGTCAGCTGCATGGCGTCACTCCAGGATCTTCGGGACGGCGAAGCTCGTGCCCACCCTGGCCGGCGCGTTGGCCAGCGCCTTCTCGGGCGGCAGCGAGGGCCGCGTCACGTCCTCGCGCAGCAGCGAGGACGCGAGCGAGGCATGCGAGGTGGGCTCCACTCCGCTCACGTCGAGCTCCTGCAGCTGCGCCACCGCGTCCAGGATGGCGGAGAGCTGCGTGGCGTAGCGCTCCTCCTCCTCGGACGAGAGAGACAACCGGGCCAGGGTGGCCACATGCCGGACCTGCTCGACGGTGAGCTTCATGGACCCGACCTCCCGCGACTACTTGTTCTTGAAGAGGTTGAGGACGGCGCCCATCCACCGCCCGTCCTTCTCGTGCGCCATCTGGTGCTGCAGCCGCTCCAGCTCGCCCGAGTCCAGGAAGACGCCGTGGCAGTTGAAGCAGGTGTCGATCTCGACGTCGCCCCGCTGCACGGGCTGCAGGTCCATGCCGCACCTGGGGCACTTCATGAAGTGCAGCTTCTTGAGATCCTCACGCTGCTGGGCGGCCATCGACTGGGACTGCTGGAGGGCCAGCTTGCGCTTCTTTTCGATTTCCTCGCGCGCGAAGTATTCCTCTTCGGTCGACGACGGCTTGTCCTGGGTGGCCATGATGTAGGTCTCCTTGGTTCCGCTACGCGGCCGGAGCAACATACATGCTCCATTCCCGGGTGGTGCCTCAAAGTGGTAGCGCCGTGTACCTCTGGACGGCCCGCCGGAAAATTGACCGGACCCCCTCCCTCCCTACACTCCGCGGACGGCTGCTACAGCCCGCTACGGGGAGTGTGAGGAAGTCATGGCGGAACGGAAGGCCAGAGCGGAGAAGACGGTCCTTTCGCGGCAGGAGATCGCCACGCGCCGCAAGGCCCTGGCGGAGAAGAAGGCGCAGAAGGGGGTTGGGGAAGAGTCAGGGCCCGGGCAACGGGCGCTGATCGGCCTCTTCCTGATGGCCATCTCCATCCTGTCGTTGGTGTCGGTGGCGACCTTCAGCGCGAAGGACCGCAGGGGGCCTGGCTTCGAGAACGCGGTGGGGCCCATGGGCCACCTCATCGCCGAGGGCCTGCGGGGCATGCTCGGGGTGTGGGCCTATCTGCTCCCCCTGTGCGGCGTCTACGCGGCCATGGTCGTCTTCGTGGGCAACCGGGAGCGGCGGCGCTGGCCGCAGCTGGTGGCCTTCGTGCTGCTCACCCTGAGTGGCGCGGTGCTGGCCCAGCTCTTCATCGGCACCCAGCCCGGCCAGGCCCACCCGCCTGGAGGCTTCGTGGGCGCCACGCTCGGCGGCATGCTGGTGGGGCTGTTCTCCACGGTGGGCACCATCATCCTGGTGACCACGGTGTGCGCCGCCGCGCTGATCGTCGGCACGCAGTACACGTTCCTCAAGCTGTGCTCGCTGGCGTGGGCCGGGGCCTGTGTCGTGGGCCGGCGGCTGCAGGAGAACGCCCTGGTCTTCTGGGAGCAGCAGAAGGAGGCCTACAAGGAGCGTCAGGAGCGCGCCGCCAAGGAGAAGGAGGAGGAGGACGCCTTCCTCGCGGAGCTCGAGGAGGAGGAGGCCGAGCTGGAGGAGGCCGAGCGTCTGGCCCTCGAGGCGGAGGAGGCCGAGCAGGAGGCCATGGCCGAGGAGGCCGTGCGTCTGGCCCGCCAGGAGGAGAAGGAGCGCGCCGCCGCGGCGAAGCTGGCCGCCAAGGAGGCGCGAGAGCTCTCGAAGCAGACCGCCCGCGAGGCCCGGGAGAAGCGGCCCGAGCTTCCCGCTGGCCAGCAGCCCGTCATCGTGACGCCTCCGGGGGCGCCCGCGCGCCCGGCACCGGGAGCGGATCCGGCGTGGGCGGCCTTCCTGTCGCCCTCGCCCGCCGCGCCTCCGGCCGAGGCCGCGAAGGGCAAGCGGGGCAAGGCGCCGAACATCGTCACGGGTCCCGAGACGCCCGCCGACGCGCAGGCCTCCGAGCCCGTGCTGGCCGCTGCGCCCGGGGCCGCGCTGGCGGCTCCGGCGGCCCAGGCTCCGGCCTCGCCCGCGGCCCTCGTGCCGGCTCCGCCCTCGGCGCTGGCGCGCACGCCGCTCATCGTGGAGCCCAAGGCCCCGCCCAAGCCCACCGCCGTCGCCGTCAAGAAGAAGGACCAGGAGCAGTTCCAGTTCGTCGGTGGCCGCACCAGCTTCTCGCTGCCCCCGCTGGACGTGCTGGAGATCGAGAAGAAGGAGCGCTCGGCGCTCGACAAGGACGCCTTCCTCAGCACGGCGGAGAAGCTGCGCGCCAAGCTGGCGGACTTCGGCATCTCCGGCGAGGTGGTGGAGATCCGTCCCGGCCCCGTGGTCACCATGTACGAGTTCCTCCCGGGGCCCGGCATCAAGGTGAGCAAGATCGCCGCGCTCCAGGACGACCTGGCCATGGCCATGGAGGCCATGCGGGTGCGCATCGTGGCGCCCATCCCCGGCAAGGGCGTGGTGGGCATCGAGGTGCCCAACCGCGACCGCGAGACGGTGTACCTCAAGGAGATCGCCGAGCAGGACGTGTTCCAGAAGGCCGGCAGCCGGCTGACCATGTGCGTGGGCAAGGACATCGAGGGCATGCCGTACGTCTTCGACCTGGCCAAGGCGCCCCACCTGCTCATCGCGGGCACCACCGGCTCGGGTAAGTCCGTAGCGGTGAACTCGATGATCATGAGCATCCTCCTGAAGTCCACGCCGGAGGAGGTCCGCTTCATCATGGTGGACCCGAAGATGCTCGAGCTCTCGGTGTACGAGGGCATTCCGCACCTGCTGTTGCCGGTGGTGACGGATCCGAAGAAGGCGGCGCTCGCGCTGCGCTGGGCCGTGGAGGAGATGGAGCGGCGCTACCAGATGCTGTCCGAGGCGGGCGTGCGCAACATCGCCGGCTTCAACAAGTTCGTGGAGACGCAGGACGCGGAGAAGTCCAACGCGAAGCCCGCCGAGGAGTCCGCGAAGAAGGCCGCGCCGAAGAAGCCCAAGAAGGTGGTCGTGGTGGACGTGGCCACGCCCGAGGACGCCATCATCGAGGAGTCCCACTCCGCCAGCACCAACACGGGTCCCGGGGTCGCCGCCCCGAAGGACGACGTGGAGGAGCTGCGCGAGGCCCTGCCCGAGCCCGAGGAGGCGCCGGAGAGCCTGCGGGCGGCGGACGAGGACGATGACGACGGGATGTCGGACGCGGTGGAGGCCGCGCTTGAGGCGGCCGGGGAGTCCGAGTCGTCGCGGGAGGAGAAGCGGGAGTGGAAGAAGCTGCCGTACATCGTGGTCATCATCGATGAGCTGGCGGACCTGATGATGGTGGCGAGCCGCGAGGTGGAGACGTACGTGGCGCGCCTGGCGCAGATGGCTCGAGCGGCCGGCATCCACCTGATGGTGGCCACGCAGCGTCCGTCCACGGACGTCGTCACGGGCATCATCAAGGCCAACTTCCCCACGCGCATCAGCTTCATGCTGCGCTCGAAGCCGGACTCGATGACGATTCTCGGCACGGTGGGCGCCGAGGCGCTGCTGGGCATGGGCGACATGCTCATCATGCCGCCCACGAGCGCGCACCTGCAGCGTGTGCACGGCGCGTACGTCTCGGAGAACGAGATCAAGCACGCGGTGGACCACCTGAAGGCGCAGGGCAAGCCGGTCTACGACGAGTCCATCCTCAAGCCGCGCGACGAGGAGGGCGAGGGTGGTGGAGGCGAGGAGGACGAGCTGTCCGACGAGCTGTACGATCAGGCGCTGGCGACGGTGAGCGAGATGAGGGCGGTGTCCATCTCGATGCTGCAGCGCAAGATGCGCATCGGCTACAACCGTGCGGCGCGAATGATCGAGCGGATGGAGCGGGACGGAGTGGTGGGTCCCGCGGACGGAGCGAAGCCGCGCGAGGTGCTCATCCGGGGCGTGGGCGAGATGCCCGGAGCCGGAGCCGCCTGACCCCAGCCGCCCTTCTCCCCTGCCGCCAATATCCCCTCTCCCCCCGGGAGAGGGACGGGGTGAGGGTATCCGGGTCCCAGGTTGCCCCTGTGTATGCCCCCTCTTCCCCTGGGAGAGGGCTGGGGTGAGGGTATGCAGTTCCCAGCGAGAACCCGTGGGCCCCACCCCGTCACGGAAGCGGGAAGCAAGCCGCACCCATGACCGTTGCCCGCACGATGATCGTCACCATCAATCGCTTCCGGACCTCCGCGGAGGAAGCCGAGCGCCTGGAGGTCTCCTTCCGGGAGCGCTCGCGCCGGGTGGACCAGTACGAGGGGTTCCTCGGGCTGGAGGTGCTGCGCTCCTTCGAGCCGGAGCCCGAGTTCCTGCTGGTGACGCGCTGGAGGGACCGGGAGAGCCTGAAGGCCTACTTCCAATCCGAGGACTTCAAGGAGACCAAGGCGGCCAGTGCCCGGCAGGACGCCACCTTCAGCATGTACGAGGTGGTGGCGGAGTGAGCAGCTTGATAAGGCGAGCCCCCTATGGCTGAACGTCTCGCCCTTTTCGCCACCACCGCCCGCGGAACCGAGGACCTCCTGGCCGAGGAGCTCAAGGAGCTCGGCGCGCGCCGCATCCGGCAGGACCGGGGCGGGGTGCGCTTCATGGCCTCGCTCGACGAGGCGCTCAAGGTGTGCCTCTGGTCGCGCATCGCCATGCGCGTGCTCTACCCGCTGGGCGAGTTCGAGGCCCATGGCGCCGAGGGCCTGTACGAGGCGGTGGCGAGCGTCCCGTGGGAGGAGCACCTCACGCCGGACACCACCTTCGCGGTGGAGGCCACGCTCAAGGACAGCGAGCACAGCCACACGGGCTTCGTGGCGCTGAAGGTGAAGGACGCGGTGGTGGACCGGATGCGCGACAAGCAGGGCGCGCGGCCGGACGTGGACCCCCGGAATCCAGACGTGCGCGTGGTCGCCCACCTGGTGCGCGAGCGGCTGTCGCTCTCGTTGGACCTGTGTGGCGAGCCCCTCCACCGCCGGGGCTACCGGGTGCGGCCGACGCCAGCCCCGCTGAAGGAGACGCTGGCGGCGGCCCTGCTGCGCGCGGCGGGCTACACGGGCGAGGAGGCGCTGGTGGACCCGATGTGCGGCTCGGGCACCCTTCTCATCGAGGGAGGCCTCATCGCCCGGCGGCGAGCGCCCGGCATCGCGCGGGACTTCGCGGTGGAGAAGTGGCCGCACCTGGGCGCGCGGGCGCGGGAGCTGCTCGAGGACCTGCGCGCGGATGCCCGCCGCAACGAGCGCAAGGTGACCGTCCCGATTCTCGGCTTCGACAAGGATCCCGAGGCGCTGGAGGCGGCGCGGCGCAACGTGAAGGCGGCGAAGCTGGCGGAGGAGATCCTCCTGGAGGAGGGAGACGCAACGAAGCTGCCGCCCCTGCCCGCCTCGGGAGGCCTGCTGCTCACCAATCCGCCTTACGGAGACCGGCTGGGCTCGGGCGGACAGAAGGGCATGAAGAGCTTCTACTTCAAGCTGGGCGACAGCCTGCGGGCGCAGGCGGGCTGGCGCGTCTGGGTGCTCTCGGGCAACCCGGCCTTCGAGAGCGCCTTCCACGCGCGGCCCCGGAGCCGGCGCGACCTGTGGAACGGCCCCATCGCCTGCACGCTGCTGGGCTACTCGTCGGTGCCGGTGCGCGGCGAGCCGAAGTCAGAAGCGCCGCTCGGTGTGCCGCACGAGCCGCTGGATGTTGCTCCGGTGCGTCCAGACGATGAGGGCGAAGAGCAGCGCTGAGAGCCACGCGTACTCGGGAGCGCGGGCGGTGAGGGAGGCGACGGCGACGGCGGTGACACCCCCGGCCAGGGAGCCCACGGAGCTGACGCGCCAGGCAGCCACGAACCCGGCGTAGACGAGCGCCCCGGCGAGCGCCCCCAGCGGCACGAGCACGACGAGCACCCCGAGCGCGGTGGCCACGCCCTTGCCACCGTGCAGCTTGAGCCAGACGGGGTAGACGTGGCCGAGGAAGGCGGAGAGCGCCACGGCCGCGTGCAGGCGGGGCGCCTCGGGCTCGAGCCAGAGGGCGAGGGCGACGGCGAGGGCGCCCTTGAGCGCATCCAGCAGGAGCACCACGGCGCCGAGCTTCTTGCCGGCCACGCGGGTGACGTTGGTGGCGCCGATGTTGCCGCTGCCGCTCTGACGGACATCCACGCCGCGGACCCAGCGGGTGAGCAGCACCCCGAAGGGCACGGAGCCCGCCAGGTAGCCGAGCAGCAGGAGGGCGGCGGGGTGCACGGGAGCGTCCTAGGTGAGCAGGTGGGGGAACTTCGTCTTCACCACCACCCAGGCGTAGTTGAGCAGGACGACGGTGGCGACGGTGATGCGGGCCCAGTGCCACTCGGTGGGAGACAGGTGGAGTTGGGGGATGGGCATGGCGAAGACGAGGTGCAACACCATGACCACGACCATGAGGGCGAAGAAGAGGGCGGCCACCGTGCCGAGCGGGTTGGCGTCCCAGGCGCCAGCGAAGTTGAAGTGGGCGACCCGGTCGGCCACCCGCGTCAGTCCGCAGCCGAGACAGGGCCAGCCAGTCGTTTCTCGCAGGGCACAACCCCAGAAGGGGACGAGCCGCGCCACGGGGATGTAGCGGGCGATGAGCAGACCGAAGAGGCCCACGAGACCGAGCACATCGGCGGGGCCGAAGGTGCGGTTGGGCTTGGGGAGGGTGACCTTCACGTCCGGTAGTGTAACCGGGATGGCGGGCGCCTTGCCCGGACAAAGGCTTCGAGCTATCCGTGAGGGATGAAGACCTTCCGCTCCGCCCTGCTGACGCTGTTGGCCCTTCCCCTCGTGGCGCTCGCCGAGGCCCCTGCCTCGAAGCCGGCCGTTCAAGAGGATTGCCCCCACCCACCGGCCCCCGCCGCCGAGGCCAAGCCCACCGCGGGCTGGACGCTGACGCGGGGCGAGGCGCTCAAGGGGGCGCCGGCGGTGAAGCTCTCCGAGCTGCTGGCGAAGCCGCAGGCGCACGAGGGCAAGACGGTGCGGGTGGAGGGCCAGGTGCGCAAGGCGTGCGAGAAGAAGGGCTGCTGGATGGAGCTCGCCGAGGGCGCGAAGGGCGCCGGGGTGCGGGTGACGTTCAAGGACTATGGCTTCTTCGTGCCGCTGGACTCGGCGGGCTCGTCGGCGCGGGTGGAGGGCGTGGTGAAGGTGACGGAGCTGAGCGAGTCCATGGCGAAGCACTACGAGGCCGAGGGCGCGCAGGTGCCGCGTGGCGCGGACGGCAAGCCGCGCGAGGTGCAGCTGGTGGCCACGGGCGTCGAGCTGCGCCGCTGAGCGATGGCGCGCGGCTTCAGCATGAGGGGCGTGATGGGCGCGGCCGATCGGGCCGTGCAATACGCCCGGAACTGGTTGCTGGCGACCGAGCCCGGCTCGCGCGTCCATGACGTGCAGGACGATCCGCGCTTCCAGCACCGAGGGGTGGACCTCTTGTGGGAGCTGCCCTCGGGAGAGGTGCGCGGCATCGAGGTGAAGGGAGACCGGCAGCCCCGGCGCCGGCGCTACTTCTTCGAGCTGGTGTCCAACCTGGAGCGGGACACGCCGGGGTGCTTCCTGTACAGCGGGGCGGACCTGCTGGTGTACGTCTTCCTGGCGCAGGGGGAGCTGCACGTGCTGCCGCTGAAGACGGTGCGCGAGTGGTTCCTGCCGAGGGCGAAGTCGTACGAGCTGCGGCACACCTTCACGCAGACGGGGGCCATCCGCTACACGACGGTGGGGGCGGTGGTGCCGGTGAAGGACGTGCAGGAGGCGGTGCCGGAGGTGAAGTACATCCCCCTGCCCCGCCGGGGACAGACGGCGGAGGACGTCCAGGCCGAGCAGGCCGCCGCGGAGACCCAGGCCGTCGCCCAGGCCCAACAACCTCCCGAGGAAGACGTCCCCTACTGAGCCCCTCTCCCCTCGCCCTCCGGGAGAGGGACGGGGTGGGGTATCGGGACTCCTGGGTTGAACCCCGTGGCCCCACTTGGGGACCACGGGGGGGAACACCGTGACGAAACACCCTCACCCTGACCCTCTCCCGAGGGGAGAGGGGGGGTATCACCGCTCAGTGCTGATGCTGGTGACGGCGGTGGCCGGGGTGGGCCTCGTCATGGGCCTTCTCGACGCGGGCGCGATCCTTGGCGAGGGCCTCGAGCGCGGTGCGATCGCCGATCTGCTTGTAGGCGTGCTCCAGGCGGGCGACGAGATCCAGCGCGAGGTGCCAGTCCTGGATGCGCTCGGCCTCCTCGAGGAGGGGGCGGCCCACGGCGGCGACCTTGTCATTGGCCTTGAGGTGCAGCAGGCCGTCCACGGCGAGCACGCGGGAAATCGGCGTGCGCGAGCTGTCCATGGCCGCCTTCTGCAGGTCCTCGAGCGCCGCGTCGCGCTCCCCGTGGGAGGCGCGGATGATGGGCTTGGCGATGCCGCGGCGATCCGGCAGGAGGAACTCCTCCAGGTCGGCGAAGGCCTCGGCGTGCTGGCGGTGGCCGGCCTTGGCGAGCATCTCGGCCAGGTCGTCGAAGGCGCGGGCGGCGCGCTCGTCGAACACGCGCAGGGCCTCCTGCATGAAGCCGGTGTCGGGCTCGCCCTTGTCATTGACGGGCACGCGCTTGCGCACCTCGTTCATCCGCTCGAAGGCGGAAGCCACGGGAGCCTGCTGCATGCCCTGCAGGAGCTGCCCGAGGGAGCCCATCAGCTGGGCGAGGCTCTCGGAGAGCTCGTACGGGGCGAGCCGATCGGACAGCCAGCGCTTCCACAGCTCCCCGGCCGCGGCGTACGGGAAGGGGGCGAACTGGCCGGTGCCCTTCCACTTCGGCATCCAGCTCTCGGCGATGCCCGCCGGGTACTGCTTCTCGGCGAGCTGGCGGAAGTCCGCCTCGCTGACCGTCACGCCATAGTGCCCGAGCGTCCCGACGATGGCGTCCGTCGAGTAGTCCTTGAGCCCCTTGCGCTGCCACGCCTTGTCCACGCGATCCGTGCTCACTGCCGCTGAAGCCTCCTGGCGCCTGGAAGCGGCGCGTGTGGCCTTCTAGCAGAGAGCGGGCGGCCAGGGGCAAGGTCTGGCCGCGCCAGTGTCAGACGTAGGGCGGAGCGACGTTCTCCACCCGGGGCCACTCGGTGGGCCGGCGCCGTCCATCCTCCACCCGGCGGGCGATGAAGGGCTGACAGTCACGCTCCTGGAAGGCGCGCTTGAAGGCGGCGAAGCTCCCACCGGCCTTCCAGGCGTCCATGGCGGCGAGTCCCGCCTCGGGGCCGCACTGGGCGAGCATGTACTCCACCCAGGCCCAGCGGGCCGACGTGGGCCGCACCTCGGCGCGCCCCTTGAGGCCCTTGCGCAGCCGCTCCAGCCGGCCCTCCACCTCGCGGATGCCGGCGAAGGGGGCTCCATCCAGGGGGGTGTTGCGCTTGGCCACGAAGGGCGCCACGCCCAGCGCCACCGGCAGAATCCTCGACAGCTCCGTGGTGAAGCGGGCCAGCTCGTCGACGTCCGCGTCCTCCTCCAACGGCAGGCCAACGACGTTGTACACCTTGAGCTGCCGCATCCCCGCCGTCTTGGCGAAGTTCGCCGCGCGGATGATCTGCTCCTCGGAGTGCTTGCGGTCCACCAGGTCCCGCATGCGCTGCGAGGCCCCATCCGCGGCCACGGTGAGGTTGGTGGCGCCCCCGCGCCGCAGCTGATCCACCAGTTCCTGGGTGAGCCGGTCCGCGCGCAGCGAGGACACGCCCACCTCCCGGCCCGAGTCCACCAGGGTGCGCAGCAGCTCGACGATGCGAGGGTGGTCCGTCACGGCGGCGCCCACGAGCCCCACGCGCCGGGCATGCTCGGGGATGAGCGACAGCACGCGCTCGGGAGGCACGGTGCGCATGCCGCCGTTGGTGGTGCGCCGCATGACGCAGTAGTGGCACCCGCGCGAGCACCCGCGCTCGGGCTCGATGAGGAACATCGAGCGCAGCTCCGTGTGGGGGGTGATGATGGCCGAGCGCGCCGGCAGCCGCGCGTCCGAGGCCTTGCCCACGTGGTAGCGCCTGCCTCCCCGCCCGGCCACGCGGAAGCCCGGGATGCCCGCCAGGTGCGTCAGCAGGGCGTCCTTCTCCATGGACGCGGCTGCCTCCAACAGCACGTGGATGAGGTCATCCGCCTCGCCCTGCACGAGCACGTCCACGAAGGGCTCGAGCGGGTCCGGATTGGAGAAGGTGAGCGGCCCGCCAGCCACCACGAGGGGGTGACGCTCATCCCGCTCCTCCTTGAGGAGGGGGATGCCGGAGAGGTCCAGCATGGAGAACAGGCCGGTCATCTCCAGCTCGTAGGCCACGGAGAAGGCCAGCATGTGGAAGCTGGAGACGGGGGCCTGCGACTCGAAGGTGAAGAGGGGCGTGCGCGTGCGGCGGTACGCCTCCACGTCATCGGGCAGGAAGGCACGCTCGGCGGTGGCCCCCGGGTGCTCGTGAATCTCCCGGTACATGGCCTGGTAGCCGAGCGAGCTCATGCCCACGTGGTAGGGGCTCGGATAGCAGAGCGCCACCCGGTAGGGCGCCTCCTTGCGGAGCGTCCCCTGCTCATCGGCCAGCAGCGCCGCGACACGTTCAACCAGTGAGTACCGACCCTCCATGCACCTTCCCGGAAAGACTCGTAACGGAGTTCAACCGTCCATAAACACCGCGGCCCCGGGCCGCCACTCCCACGTGGGGGAGGAGCAACCGGGGCCGCAGTTCACTTCAGCTCAGCCTCGCAGAGGCCGCTTGCCTACTTGTTCTTGAAGGCAGGCACGCCCTTGGCCGGGTTCGGCACGCAGGCGGGGTCACCACCGGCGATGCCCTCGACGCACACCGCGTCGAAGTCCGGGTTGAGGCCGGAGCCCTCGGCGCAACGATCCGCGGCGTTCTCCTCGGTCGGGTTGGCGAAGGCCTCGGGATCGCAGCCCACCTGCGGCCACAGCGCCAGGACCGTGTACTCCGCCTCGCAGTCCGGGCCGTCCGAGTACTTGAGCGTACCCGCCAGCTGGGTGCCAGGCGCGGACGGATCCGAGTACACCTTCACGTCGCTGAACGTGTAGGTGAGGCTCTCGGCGGGAGCGACCACCACGGTCTCACCCTTCACTTCGTCCTCACGGACCACTTCCTTGGCCGTCACGCTCGCGGGCTTGAAGCCCGTGGTGGCGCACAGCCCCTTGTCATCCGGCTCGTCGGCGAGGGTCTCGGACAGAGCGGTGGCGGCCTTGGCGATCGCGTAGTTGTTGTCACGCGCCCCATCGACACGCTCCACCGTGACATCCTTCATCACGACCGCGCCCTTGTCGTCCACCTTCACGGTGCCGTCGGCGTTGAGCACCTCGTCCTTGTAGGTGACCTCGAACTTCGAGGCGAGCCCCTCCGGCCGGATGCCGATGTAGGCGCGCTTCTTGGTCAGCCGCTCGTTCGCGCCCTTCTCGAACTCGATGTACTTGTAGACACCGAGCGCCTCACCCTTCAGCTGACCGCACGACGACTTCGCGTCGCCGTTCTTCAGCACGTACACGGCCTGCCACGGATAGTCCGTGGAGTCCTGCACGATGCAGCCGGCGGACGGCTGCTCGAGGCTGCAGCCGGAGATGACACCCGCCGCACCGAGGAGAGCCACTGCAGTAACGATACGCTTGCTCATTGTTTCGAATCCCAATCCGGCAAGAGGTTCCTAGAACGTGTACTTCAGACCGAAGCGGATCTGACGGGGGGCCTGGTACGACGTGGCCTTGGTCCAGTTCAGGTTGCGCTGGCTCTCGGTCATCGGCCTGCCGTTGGCCTGCGTCACCTGCTCGGGCTTCAGGTCCATCGGGTTTCCGTCGATCTTGCCACCCTCGATGGGCAGCACGTACACGCCCGCGTTGGTGAAGGCGTTGTCGACCGTGGCGATCTCCTGGAAGTTGAAGAGGTTGAACACGTCCAGGCTGAACGACACGATGTTGCTCTTGTTGATCCGGTAGTTCACACCGATGTTGGAATCGATGTTGTTCACCCACGGGGTGCGGCCCACGGAGCCGCGGTTGAGGATGAACGCCTCGGTGCCGCCGTAGATGGGGTGACCACCCAGGGCGCTGATGGGCGTACCGGAGTTACCACGGTAGGACAGGCCCAGGCTGGCGCTCAGATCCTTCGTGAAGCTGAACTCCTTGGCGCCGAACAGCTTGATGGCGTGGGTGCGGTCGTAGGGCAGCAGACCCTCGCGGTTCTCCAGCAGCGACGTCAGGTCGAAGTCCGAGGTGATGTTCGGATCGAGCTGGCCGTTCTCCGGACGGAACAGACCGGCGTAGTTGCCGTACAGCCGCGACCAGGTGTAGCTCGCCTGCGCCAGCCAGCCATCGCTGAAGGTGCGGTTGAGGAGCACCGTGACCGCGTCGTAGTTACGCGTGGCCTTCGGGAACTCCTTGGCGAAGCCCTCGCTCGGGTTGCCGATGAAGTACGTGTGGCCGTCATCCCGGCTCATGTCCTCGATGACCGAGTTCATGTAGCGGTGGGTGTAGTTGGCACCCAGGCGGATGTTGGCGAGCAGCTCGTACTCGGCGCCCACGAGGAACTCATCCGAGCCCTGCGGCTTGAGAGCCGGGTCCACCGGCGTGGTGTCCACCTTGCCACCGAGGTACTTGAAGCTCGGATCCAGGGTGGTCAGGCCCTCGTCACGCTCGATGACGGAGGAGTCCTTGCGGCACTCGTCCTGCCCCTCACGCGTGGTGATGGTGGCGGGATCGCACGGCGCACCCGCACCACCCTGGCGGTAGGCGGCGTAGCTGGCCTCGGGCGGGAACGCGCGGTCCGCCATGTTGAGCGGCACCTGCTCGTAGTAGCGAGCGAAGTTCGCGTACACCTTCATGCGGCCGTTGGCCATCGGGTCCACGACCAGGCCCAGGCGCGGAGACACCTGGTTGGGCAGCACGATGCCCAACTGGCCGGTGGCACCGTACATCCACTGGGTGTCGTAGCGGACACCGGCGTTGAGCGTCACGCGGTTGGCGATCGTCCAGCTGTCCTGGATGAAGCCACCCACCGTGGTGCTGCGCGACAGGGAGTCCTGGTAGGCCAGGTTCACCGGCTGGTCAGGACCGTTCTGGTAGCCGTAGCGGCGCGAGTCCAGCCAGCTGTTATCGGCCTCCTCGGCCAGGGTCACGCCACCGGAGAAGGTCTTGCGCTGCTGGTAGCTGAGGAGCTCCAGGTCCGCGCCGGCCTTGAACACGTGGTTGCCGAGGGCGCTGAACATGTACGTCGCCTTGGCATTGGCCTGGTAGCGGTCCAGCAGACCGTCCGAGATGAGGCCAGGACCACCGGCGAAGTACGAGCGCACCGGGCAGGCGAGCCGGCCGCCCTGGCCGTCCGCGTTGCAGAGGGCCCGCGCCTCATCGCCCAGGTTCTCATACGGCAATCCCGCGATGGAGCGCAGGTTGCGGAACTGGATCAACGACAGACCGGCCAGGCCCTCCATGGAGCCGATCTTGGAGCCGTCGCTCGGCAGCGTGGCGGACGTCTGGTGGAACCAACCCAGGTTGGCGTCGATCAGCACCTTCTTGTCCATCAGGGCGCCGGCGTACTTCAGGGCCACCGTGGTGGAGCCGGCCACGCCCTGCGTCTGGCCGTAGCTGTTCGGATCACCGTTCAGCGTGCCCGGCAGAGCGCCCGAGCGGGCGTTGATGGCCAGCGCGCCGTTACCGCCCGACACGCTCGGGGTGCCGGCGAGCGAGACGGAGACGTTGTGGTCCTGGTTGATGAGGTACGTCAGCTTGCCCATGTACTGCAGGCTCTGACCGGTGACGTCGTACTCGCGCTCGGAGCCCGGGATCCGCTGCGACTTGTTGAAGCCGGTGACCGGATCCCTCGCGACGCGGCGGCCCGTGGTGCCGTCCGGCCGCGTGAACTCCTCGGTCTCGAAGGCGTTGATCGCGCGCGTGTGGGTGTAGTTGCTGAAGGACGGCGCCACACCGGCGAAGAACCAGAGCTTGTCCTTGAGGATCGGACCACCGAGGGTGGCGCCGAAGTCACCGATGGCCTGCAGGTTGTTGCGGCCGGTGATCACCGAGGCGTTGCTCACCACGGGGGTGCGCTGGCCCTCGAAGACGCCCGGGGTCAGGTTGCCGTAGACGGAGCCGTGGAACTCGTTGGAGCCGGACTTCGTCACCGCGTTGAGCACGCCGCCGGTGGAGCGGCCGTACTCGGGCATGTAACCGCCGGTGATGATGTTCACGTCCTGCACGAACTCGACGCTCAGCGGGCTGCCGTTGACGCCGAAGGCCGGGTCGTTCGTGGACAGACCGTCCACCACGTACCCGTTCTCAGGGGACGTGGTGCCGTTGATGGACACGCCGTACGCGTCGCTCTGCGCGCCCGGGGCCAGCTCGGCCAGGGACTCGAAGGAGCGCGCCGCGCCACCCTTGCCACCCGGACGGTTCACCGCGATGCGCTTGATGAAGTCCTGATCCACGTTGACGCCGACGCTGGTCGAGCCGACGTCGATGGTCGGCGGCGTCGCCGTGACCACGATCGTCTCGCTCATCTCCTCGGGCAGCATCTCCACGTTCACGCGGATGGTGCGATCCAGGCGCAGCTGGATCTCCGAACGCGAGAACGGACGGTACGACTCCTTGTCGAACCGGAGGGTATAGACGCCGGGCGGCAGCTGGGGAATGCGGTAGTTACCCTGCGCGTCCGTCACCACGACCTGCTCGCCCTGAAGATTGGGCGACGTCGCCGTGACGACCACGTCCGCGACAGGCTTCTTGTTATCGGCACCAACGACCGTACCGATGATCACGCTATCGGCGTAAGCCGCGGTCCCGTACGACAGGCTCGCGACCACAACCACTCCAGTTGCCCGGAGCATCCGTCTGACATGCATGCTGGGAACCCCTCCAAGGTGGGCTTGCACTGCAACTAAAATGGTACGGGAAAATACCTGGGGTCTACCAGTTGTCAATATGCCGTTGCTTTTTGGTGACTACTGGGGCATTGGCCGATCACGCGGGTGGCCTTCCTGGGTGGGGTCACTTGCACCCGTTCCCGGTTTTTGTAATGTAGCTCGCCTTTTGCGATCCGGGCGGGACGAGGTGGGTGTCCACCGGAGTTCAGGAGCGTTGCGCATGTTCGACTCTGTCCTTGACCGCGGACAAGGCCCCAAGACGCGTTTCGGCGTGGGCACCTTCATCTCGGTCGCCCTTCACGTCGGTCTCTTCGGCTTCTCGTTTTGGCTCTCCGCGCAGCCCCAGAAGGAGAAGGAGAAGGAGGTGGAGGTCACCTTCAAGCAGGCCATGGCGCCTCCGGCCTCGGCCGCTCCTCCGCCGCCTCCACCGCCTCCGCCCGCGAGGAAGAGCAACCCCACCAAGAAGCCGGTGGTGAAGAAGCCGGACGTCATCGTCCAGCCCAAGGAGATCCCCCAGGAGAAGCCGCCCGAGGTGGAGCCTGATCCGAACGCGGGTGAAGAAGAGGAGGCCAGCGAGGAGGAGGTGGAGGGAGGCGTCGAGGGTGGCGTGCCCGGCGGTGTGATCGGCGGCGTGGTGGGAGGCGTGGTCGGCGGAGTGCTCGGCGGCCAGGTGGGCAGCACCGGAACGGACGTGCTTCCGTTCGGCGCGGGAATGACCCGACCGGAGAAGATGTCGGGTCCGGCGCCGCAGTACACCCGCGAGGCCCTCGAGGCCCGCGTTCAGGGTCTGATGATCGTCAAGTGCGTCATCACCACCGAGGGAGCGATCGAGCGCTGCCGCATCATCAAGCCGTTGCCCCACATGGAGCAGGCGGTGTTGGATTCGCTGTATGCTCAGCGCTACAAGCCGGTGACGTTCCAGGGCCGGCCCGTCCAGGTCGACTACACCTTCAACATCCGTCTGAGCCTGCCCCGCTAGTGCAGGGGACCGCTTTGTCGTAACCGCCGTACCCCAACCGCGCTCGAGGAGGAGCGCTTTCATTCCCCATGGATCATTCTGCTAATTTCACGCTTGCTGGCATCTGGGCATCCACGGGTCCGTTCGCCCGCGGAGTCATCTTCAGCTTGGCGATCATGTCCATCGCGTCGTTGGTGGTGATGGCGGAGCGCATCATCGTCTTCCGCAAGACCCGCAAGGACTCGCGTAATTTCGCCGCCAAGATGGGCGCCATCCTGGCCAAGGGCGATCTGCAGCAGGCCGCCAACACCAACATGGGCAAGGACGTGGGCCACCTGGGCCGGGTGATCGGCTCCGGTCTGACCGCGTACCGCATCAGCCCTTCCGACAAGGAAGTGGCGGTGGAGTCCGTGGCGCGCGCGCTGGAGCGCCAGGCGCAGCGTGAGGTGCAGAGCCTCAAGCGCGGCCTGGGCGTGCTGGCCACGGTGGGTTCCACGGCCCCGTTCGTGGGTCTGCTGGGCACCACGATGGGTATCGTGACCGCCTTCCAGCTCATGGCGGCTTCCGGCGCGGGTGGTCTGGGGACCATCTCCGCGGGTATCGCCGAGGCGCTCATCACCACGGCCTTCGGTCTGCTGGTGGCCATCCCGGCGGTGATGGCCTACAACTTCCTGTCGGGCTGGGTGGACGCTCGCTCGGTGGACATCTCTGAGTCGTCCAACGAGTTCCTGGACGTGGTGGCGCGCCATCTGGGTGGCTCGCACACGCCCCAGGCCTAGTCCCCCCCGAGAGCCAAAGGCCCGCCTCCTCGTGCAACGGGTCTCCGTGAACCGGAGACCTCACGTGGGGCGGGCGCTCTCATTGTCCAGGAACAGGTGCACGCATGGGAATGTCCGTAGGCGGCTCCCAAGGGGGCCCCAAGAGCGACATCAACGTCACGCCGCTGGTGGACGTGGTGTTGGTGCTCCTCATCATCTTCATGGTCGTCACGCCCATGCTCCAGCGTGGCAAGTCCGTCACCCTGCCCAAGGCGGCCAAGGTGGAGGACGACAAGGGCGGTACGAACGATCCGGATCCGATCATCCTCTCCGTCACCAACGACAAGAAGATGTTCGTGGAGCAGGACGAGTATGACGCGGCGGGGCTGGAGGCGAAGCTGAAGGACACGCTCTCCTTCCTGCCCAACAAGAAGATCCTCCTCAAGGGAGACAGTGCCCTCACCGTGGGCGACGTGCGCCAGGTGATGGAGGTCACCCGCAAGGCCAAGGCCAAGAAGATCTTCCTGGGTGTCGAGGAGCTGAAGAACTAGCCATGAGTGCCAAGCGCAAGTTTGTCAAAGCCGCGACCCCCCCCAACTCGGACATCAACGTCACGCCGCTGGTGGACGTGGTGCTCGTGCTGCTCATCATCTTCATGGTCGTCACGCCGCTCCTCGAGAAGGACATCGAGGTGCGCATTCCGGAAACGGAAGACGTCCCCGTGGAGCAGATGCCGCAGGACAACAGCCAGCTGATCGTCAAGCTGGACGCCGACGGCACCTACTCCATCAACACCGAGACGGTGCAGAAGGATGAGTACGTCAACAAGCTCAAGCGCATGTTGACCGCCAAGAAGAAGGAGGACCGCATCGTCTTCTTCGTGGCGGACGACAAGGCGAACTACGGGCTGCTCGTGGCCGCCTTCGACGGCGCCAAGCAGGCCGGCGCCTTCGTGCTGGGCATGGCCACCGAGGACATTCCGGCCGCCGCCGCGGCTGGGGGTGCTCCGGTGGATCCGAACGCCGCTCCGGCGCCGGCTCCGGCCCCCGCTCCGTAGTCACAGTGAGATTCACAACCCGGGAGCTCGCCGGCGAGGGTCCTTCACCCTGATGCCCGGCGAGCTCCTGGTGTTTCCGGGCTGCCCCTCCCCTACTGCATCAGCTGGAGCGAGGCCTCCGTCTCCTCGGGCGTGGCCGGCAGGGGCGACTCCAGCGCCGCCACCAGATCCGGATCCATCATCTCCCGGTAGATGAACTCGGCGATCAGCCCCGTCACCATCCAGATGGGCAGGATGTAGAGCGACGTCATCTGCCAGAGGATGGCGCCGCTGTCCGCGTAGTACCAGATGCGGTAGCCCGTCAGCTTCTCCAGGAACACCCCGCTCAGGCCCTCGAAGACGAGGATGGCGTGGCCGTAGAGCACCGCGCGCAGCAGCGTGGGCTGGCGGAAGGTGCGGCGGTAGATGGCCTCGATGAAGAAGAAGCAGGCCACGCCGTAGATGACGAACATCCACAGCGAGCACTGGCCGTACCCCGCGACGATGGGCGTGTCCCAGATGTCGTTGAGCGGCAGCCGATCATCCACCCGCCACTGGAAGCGGAAGAGCAGCTCGAGCAGCGGCACGTGCCGGGCGATGCGCACCAGGTTGTAGAAGAAGATCTCCGACGACAAGCCCACCATCCCGTAGAGGCAGAAGCGGAAGACGGCGAACGTCAGCTTCAGCCGGGCGTTTCTCTTCAGATCGCCTCGGCGGACGTGGATGGACGACCGGGAGTCGCTTACCGGGTGCGGGGCCAGGACGGAGTGTTCCATGGCTTGCCAGATTAGCCGACTTTCACACCAGCTGTCCGCTTCCTCTCTCACGGTAAGAGCAGGTGAGCGGAGAGGACCCTCGGGCGCGAGACGCGCCATCCAGAGCCGGGGACACCGGTGGTGCGGCGCTCCCTCGGAAAGGGGCCGGTACGCGCATTGCTCCCGTGTGGCGGAAACCATTCGGAGGGCGGGACATGCTGGCGCGGGTGAGATCGGGCGCGTTGATGGGAATCGACGCGGTGGTGGTGGAGTGCGAGGTGGATATGGCCCTGGGGTTGCCCTACTTCAACGTGGTGGGGCTCCCGGAGGGAGCGGTGCGCGAGTCCAAGGTGCGCGTCATCTCCGCGCTGAAGAACTGTGGCTTCGAGCTGCCCTCCAAGCGCATCACGGTGAACCTGGCCCCGGCGGACATCCGCAAGGAGGGGGCGGCCTTCGAGCTGCCCATCGCCCTGGGAGTGCTGGGAGCGGCGAAGCTGATGGAGGAGGAGCCCCTGTCGCGCTACCTCTTCGGCGGGGAGCTGTCACTGGACGGGGCGGTGAAGCCCATCAAGGGCGTGCTGCCCCTGGCGGTGGCGGCTCGGAAGGGCGGCTACCAGGGGGTGATGGTGCCAGCGGCCAACGCGGCCGAGGCGGCCCTCGTCGCGGGCATCCACGTGCTGGCCGTCCACCACCTGCGCGAGGCGGTGGACCACCTCACCGGAGAGAAGCCCCTGGCCCCCTTCACGCGCGAGGAAGGCTCCCCTGCCCCGTCCCACGGGCGCCAGGCGCCCCTGGACATGTCCGACGTGCGGGGACAGGCGGACGTCAAGATGGCGCTGGAGCTGGCCGCCGCCGGTGGCCACAACATCCTGATGTGCGGTCCACCGGGCTCGGGCAAGACGATGCTGGCCCGAAGGCTGCCCGGCATCCTCCCCGCGATGACGTTCGACGAAGCGCTGGAGGTGACGAAGATCTACTCGGTGCTCGGACTGCTGGGCGACGAGCAGACGATGATGCGCGAGCGGCCCTTCCGCGCGCCCCACCACACCATCTCCGACGCGGGATTGGTGGGCGGCGGCCCGGCCACCCGGCCCGGAGAGCTGTCCCTGGCACACCACGGGGTGCTCTTCCTCGACGAGCTGCCCGAGTTCCGCAAGAACGTGCTGGAGGTGCTGCGGCAACCGCTGGAGGAAGGCACCATCCACCTGGCACGCGCCGTCCAGCACGTGACCTACCCCTGCCGCGTGATGCTGGTGGCCGCGATGAACCCGTGCCCGTGCGGCTTCTTCAACGTCCCCGGACGCAAGTGCTCGTGCCAGGAGTTCCGCATCCACGACTACCACTCGCGGGTGAGTGGACCATTGATGGACCGCATCGACATCACCCTGCAGACGCGCCCCGTGGAGTACCACCACATCGCCCGGAACGACGGGGAGGAGCCGACGAGCGCGTACTACCGCGAGCGCGTGGAGGCCGCTCGCGACCGGCAACGGTTCCGCTTCCGCGACGAGCCCGGGGTGTACTGCAACGCGCAGATGCCCACCCGGCTGCTGCACCGCTACTGCAAGCTGTCCCAGAAGGCCGGCAGGGACCTGGAGAAGGCCATGACACAGTACGGCCTGTCCGCACGCGCCCATGACCGCATCCTCAAGCTGGCCCTGTCCCGGGCCGACCTCGAAGGGCACGAGCGCATCGAGGACGCGGACGTGCACCTGGCCATCGACTGCCGGCAGATCGACCGGCGGACCTGGCTGCACACCAACACCCTCGGAGGCCCTCCCCCCTGGCAGGGCCCCCTCAACCCACCGCCGCGTCCCGAGCAGGACTCCCTGCTCCCGGACGACTCGTGAGCGGCCCCTCCCCTGCCCGCTCGGGCCGCACCAACTCGGGCAGCGGGCCGGTGATGAGCCGCGCCGAACGCTTGAAGGCGATGAACGAGTACGCCCAGTTGATGAGCACGGCCAGCTTGCTCCGGAAACCGATCAGGAAGAGCACGTGGATGCCCAGCCAGGCCATCCACGCACTGAAGCCCGAGGACTCGAAGCGCCGGAACGCCACTCCCACCGCCTGGCCTCGTCCGATGACCGCGTAGGTGCCTCGGTCCCAGTAGCGGAAGGCCTCCATCGGCTGGCCTCGCAACCGGCGGAGGATGTTGCGCGCGGCATGCTTGCCCTGCTGCATCGCCGCGGGCGCAACACCCGGAATGGGCTGGCCGTCCTGGACGAAGTGCGCCAGGTCGCCAATGACGAACACGTCCTCTCGGCCGGGAAGCGTGAGCTCGGGCGCCACCTTCACGCGGCCCGCCCGGTCCAGCTCCACCCCCAGCGAGCGCGCCACCGGTGAGGCCGCCACGCCCGCGGCCCAGATGATGCTCTTCGCCCGGATGTGCTCCTCGCCGATGAACACGCCCGTCTCGTCGATGTGGGTCACCCGCGTGTCCGTGCGGACCTCCACCCCCAGCTTCTCCAACGAGCGGCGCGCCTTCTGCGAGAGGTGCTCCGGGTAGACGGGCAGCACGCGCGGCAGGCCCTCCAACAACAGGATGCGCGCCTGCGAGGGGTCGATGTTGTGGAAGTCCCGCGCCAACGAGTGACGGGAGATCTCCGCGAGCGCCCCGGCCATCTCCACCCCCGTGGGCCCCGCGCCGATGATGACGAAGGTGAGCAGCTCGCGGCGGCGGACCGGATCCGTCTCGCGCTCGGCCCGCTCGAAGGCCAGCAACACCCGGCGGCGGATCTCCAGCGCGTCGTCGATCGTCTTCAACCCCAGGGCGTGCTTCGCCCACTCGTCATGGCCGAAGTAGGAGTGCGTCGCCCCCGTGGCGATGACGAGGAAGTCGTACGACAGCTCCCCGTCCGCCAGCAGCACCCGCTTGCCCGCCACGTCCACGCCCGTCACCTCGGCGAGCAGCACCGTCGTCTCCCGCCCCAACAGTCCGCGGATGGGCGAGGCGATCTCCCCCGGGCTCAGCGTGGCCGTGGCCACCTGATACAGCAGCGGCTGGAAGAGGTGATGGTTCTGCCGGTCCACCACGGTGACTCGCACCGGGGCGTTGCGCAGCGAACGGGCGGCATACAGACCACCAAAACCACCACCCAGGATGACCACATGGGGAAGCGTGTCGCGTGGGCCTGTCATGTTCAGGATGTTCCTCCCGGTGCGCGGAACTTCAATGCAATCGACGTCCCCGCGTCTACCCCGTACCCGCCTTGGATTGGGCGAGCTAGAAGGCCGGGTGATGAAGCTCCTGTCACCCCTCATCGCACTCTTCCAGGCCGTCTTCCTCGTCCTGTGGCTGGTGTTCTGGATTACCGTGTCCGGGCTGGCGGCGATCCTCACCCTCAACGGAGAGGTGCCGCTGATGATGGCGCGGCGTTTCTGGGCCCCCATTCACTGGCGCATCACCGGCTCGCCCTTGCGCGTGGAGCCCCTGCCCGATGTCGACTGGAGCAAGCCCCACATCTTCCTGATGAATCACCAGTCCGCCTTCGACATCCCCGTGGCGTTCGCGGTGATTCCCGTCAACATCCGCTTCATCGCCAAGCACGTGCTCAAGTGGATTCCCTTCCTCGGCTGGTACATGGCGGGCACGGGGATGATCTTCCTCAACCGCTCCAACCGGCGTGAGGCCATGCGCAGCCTCAAGCTCGCCGGCGAGCGCATCCGCGCCGGCTCCAACATCCTCGCCTTCCCCGAGGGCACCCGTTCCATGGACGGGCGCATCCTCCCCTTCAAGAAGGGCTCCTTCGTGCTGGCCGTGGAGGCCGGCGTGCCCATCATCCCGATCGCCATCGAGGGCACGCGTGGAATGCTCCCGCGCGGCAGCATCCGGCTGCGGCGCCACCCCATCCGCGTGAAGGTGGGCCAGCCCATCAGCACCGCGGGACGCAAGGGACCCCAGCGCGAGGCCCTCATGCACGAGGTGCGGGACATCATCATCCAGCTCCACCGGGACATCGGCGGCGAGGGTGGCGTGCCCCAGGATGCGCTCACGTCCGGCGGCGACGAGAACCTCTCCGAGACACCCGCCTGAGGGGCGTGAACCCCACGGCTCCACCGTGCGGGACACTTCGCGCCAGATGAGACACCTCCGCGTCACGTGCTCAGAGTGAGCAGTGGGCGGCACGGCCGTTGCTCATGCTCCTCGCGGCACGCCCGGGCCATTCCGGCTCCGAGGCGAAGCCCCACTCAACAAGGGCGGCGAGGAGCGACGATGAACAAGCTGACGGAGAAGCTGAAGGCGGTGGCGGCGGCGGTGGCGGCGATCGAGAAGCAGTTCGGCAAGGGCGCGGTGATGCCCCTGGGCGGCGAGGTGCGCGAGCAGCGCGTGGCGGTCATCCCCACGGGCTCGGTGGGACTGGATCGGGCGCTCGGGGTGGGCGGCTACCCGCGCGGGCGCGTGGTGGAGCTGTTCGGCAACGAGTCCTCGGGCAAGACGACGCTCACCCTGCACGCCATCGCGCAGGTGCAGGCGCAGGGCGGCGTGGCGGCCTTCATCGACGCCGAGCACGCGCTGGACGTCAACTACGCGCGCAAGCTCGGCGTGCGCGTGGAGGAGCTGCTCATCTCCCAGCCGGACACCGGTGAGCAGGCGCTGGAGATCACCGAGCAGCTCGTGCGCTCGGGCGCCGTGGACCTCATCGTGGTGGACTCGGTGGCGGCGCTGGTGCCGCGCGCGGAGATCGAGGGCGAGATGGGTGACGCGCACATGGGCGTGCAGGCGCGGCTGATGAGCCAGGCGCTGCGCAAGCTGACGGGCGCGGTGAGCCGCACCGGGTGCTGCATCATCTTCATCAACCAGATCCGCATGAAGATCGGCGTGGTGTTCGGCAACCCGGAGACGACCACGGGCGGCAACGCACTGAAGTTCTACTCCTCGGTGCGCATGGAGATCCGCCGCACGAGCAACCTGAAGGATGGCGAGAGCGTGGTGGGCACGCGGGCCAAGGTGAAGGTGGTGAAGAACAAGGTGGCCCCGCCCTTCCAGGAGACCGAGTTCGATCTGCTCTACGGCGTGGGCATCAACCGCCCGGGCGAGGTGCTCGACCTGGGCGTGCAGGCGGGGCTGGTGGACAAGGCCGGCAGCCACTTCAGCCTGCGCGGGGAGCGCATCGGCCAGGGCCGCGAGCGCGCCTCGGAGTGGCTGCGCGAGCACCCGGAGGCGATGGAGGCGCTCGCCCGCGAGGTGGTGGGGATGAGCCTCCCCGTCCCCGCCCCGAATCCGGCGCCCGCCGAGATGGAAGCGCCCGCGGCGATGGCCTGAGCCAGGAGGGGGCCCGTCGGGGGGGAGGTTCCGGCCGCGATGGGGAGCAACGGGTCCGATGGCCGGACCAGTTGGGACGCCGCGCGGCCGGAAGGCACCCCGTGCCTTCCATCAGCCACCCAGGGACTCGAGCGACACGGGCACCGCGAGACGGCGCTGGCCGGCCTGCAGGTACAGGTGGCCGTCCTCGCCCTGCTCCATCAACTCACCGAGCTGGTATTGGGCGTCCCGGGAGAAGCGCGCCTTCGCCCGGCCACCCTTCACGCGGCAGGTGAGGACACCCTCGGCATCCACGGCGAGGGTGTCTGGAGCGAGCGCCTCGGCGGTGCGATCGCTCAGGCGCACGGACACCCGCTCGTCCGGGGTGACGTCCACGGTGCGCACTTCGTAGGCGGCGTCCTCCACCTGGATGAAACACCAGTCATTGCCAATCTGGAGCTGGTAGCGGCCCTGCTCGTCGAGCACCAACGAGCTGTTGAAGAGCTCGATGATGCGCGGGTGCTCGATGGGCTCGTCGTCGTGCCACCAGCGCAGCCGCGCATCCAGCCGGATGCCGCTGTCCTCGCGGGTGTGCCAGCGCTTGCCCGGGGGCGGCGGCCCCGAGGGAGGAGTGGGTCCTGAGGGCGGTTGTGTCACGTCTCGTTATCTGCTCGCCCCGGGGCGGCCGGTCAAGTCCACGTGCCTGGCCCTACCAGTTCCGGACAAGCTCGGTGTAGCCACGGAAGGCCACCGCACCCCAGAAGTTCACCAGCACGCCGAGCACCACCACGGCCTGCACCGCGCGGTTGCGCAGGGACCAGCCCCCAATGGCGAAGAGCAACAGCAGGTAGGGCGTGTAGTCGATGCTGAACCGGAAGCCGAACTGCATGTACCCGGTGTTCTGGTAGAAGAGCCCGGGCAGCGCCGTCACGGCCACGGTGAGCCACAGCGGCCAGTGCAGGCGCGGCCTCAGCTTCGGCACCACCAGGAAGACGAGCAACGGCAGCGTCAGCAGCAGCGTCAGGCCGTGCGGGTCGTAGCCCAACCGCAGCGGATTGAACGAGACCTTCGGCAGCTTGAAGAAGGCCGCCTCCAGGTTGCGCGACAGGTAGACCGGATCGAACAGGCCCCACCGGTCGATGTCCACGTTGACGCGGTTGTTGTAGAGGAACGCGTGGCCGAACTCGCCCGGGCCGCCGAAGCGGTAGACGTTGTAGGCCGCCGCCAGCAGCGCGAGCGGCGCGGCCCCGAGCGCGAACAGGCCCAGATTGCGCAGCACGGGCTTCCACCGGTCGCCCAGCGTCTTGAGCTGCCCGAGCCGGTCCGGTCCCGGGCACAGCACCTCCAGCACGAAGAAGAGCCCGGAGAACAGCAGCGGCGTGCGGGTGAGCGTGGCCATGGAGAAGAACAGGCCCGCGAGCACCGGGCGGTGCGCCCGCACCGCGTTGCGCACGTAGAGGCACGTGAAGACCACGCCCATCACTTCCGCGCTGAACCACACCTCGCCCCGGATGGCCGCGTAGAAGAAGAGCGTGCCGAAGGCCAATATCAGCGCCAGGCCGATGTTCTCCGTACGGTCCCTCGACGTCTCCCCCTCCTTCGCGAGGAAACGCAGCAGCGAGTAGAAGAGCGCCACCGCCAGCGCCCCGACGATGACCCCGAACGAGGTGTCGTTGAACTGGTAGCCGTGCAGCGCCACGAAGGGCACCATCACCACCGCCGGGAACGACGGGAAGCTCACGTACCAGCGGTCTCCGGGACGCAACCGGCCCTCGCACCGGACCTTCGTCCCCGCCACCTCCCGCACGCACGCCCAGTCCTCCAGGTTGGGCAACACCTCGGGGTCCAGGTCCAGCCGCCCCTCCAACCACGCCTTCGCCTGGTACACGAAGTGCGGCGCCTCGCTCTGCCGCAGGAAACGCTGCGAGCTGAAGCTGGCCAGCACCACGAAGCTCACCAGGAAGAGCACCACCTCCACCCGGTACGCCGAGAGCCAGATCCTCAACGCGGCTCCCGCGACCCCGCCTCGCGCTCCCGTGGACACGGAGGACTCCACGGGCCGCTCGGGAGCCGTGGACTCCGGTGGGGCCGTCCGGGGCTCGCCGGCCGACGCGGCGGACGGCGCGGATTCTGGAGCCTGCGCGGAGGACTGCTTGGGACGCTTGGACTTGGAGCGGCTCATGGGGCGGAAGGCGGGGTCAACAGGCGCTCACGCAGCAGCTCGAGCGCGTAAGAGGCGGCGAACAGACGCACCATGTCCCGATCGCCAGCAATGGAGAAACGCTCGACACGCGTGGGAGCCCCCTCCGCGGCGAGCGCGCAGTAGACGGTGCCCACCGGATCCTCCGGCGTGCCCCCCGTCGGGCCCGCGAAGCCCGTCACCGACAGGCCATACGTCGTCTTGCACGCGGCCCGGATGCCCTCGGCCATGGCCACCGCTACCGGCCTCGACACCGCGCCGTGCGTGGCCAGCAGCTCGGGCGGCACCCCCGCCCAGGCCGTCTTCATCGGCTCGGTGTAGACCACCGCTCCGCCCAGCAGGAAGTTGCTCGCACCGGACACCCCGGTGAGCTGCGCCGCGATGAGGCCTCCCGTGCAGCTCTCCGCGAGCGACAGCGTGGCCTTCGCCTCCGTCAGCAGCTTCGCCAGCACGACGGGATACGAGTCCCCATCCGCGCCGTACACCGCCAGGCCCAGTTCCTGTCGAGCGGCCTTCTCCGCGGCGGCCAATGCGGCGTCGGCCTCGGCCCGCGAGGGCGCCTCCGCCATCAGCTTGAGCTGGTTCTCCGGCGCGTGCGTGCGGAAGCCGAACACCACCCGCGCGTGCGCCGCGGCCAACGGGGCCACGCGCGCGTCCAGCACGGACTCGGGGATGCCCACCGTGCGCAGCAGGCGGAAGGCCCGGTACGTGCGCCCCGGCTGCTTCTCCAGCTCCTCGCGCACGCGCGGCAGCACCTCGCCGTCCACCAGCGCCCGGTACTCGCGCGGCACTCCCGGCAGGAAGAAGAGCCGGCAGCCACCCATCCTCACGATGAACAGGGGCGCGGCCCCCACCGGGTTGGGCACCACCTCCGAGCCCTCGGGCACCAGCGCCATGCGCGCCACGTTGGGCGTCAGCTCCCGGCCCCGCTTCGCGGCTCGCTCGCGCAGGAACTGGAGCGTCCGGGCATCCTCGACCAGCGGCACACCCGCGGCCCCGGCGGCGCACTCGGCGGTGAAGTCATCCGCGGTGGGCCCCAGCCCTCCCGAGACGATGACCACGTCCGCCCGGTGGGCCGACTCTCTCAAGGCCCGGGTGATGTCCTCGCGAACATCCCCCACCAGCACCACCCGCGTCACCTTGATGCCCAGCTCGAAGAGCCGCGCCTCCAGGTACGGGCTGTTGGTATCGGGGGTCAGTCCGGTGACGAGCTCGTCACCGGTGCACAGCAGCTCGACGCGCATGGGCGGCGCATCCTAGCCGCACCCGACGTCCCCGGCACGCGCAGATACGGGCACCGCTACGCCACGTTCCGCTCGTCCTCGTCCTCGTCGTCCAGCTCGTCCTCCTCCTCGAGGACGGCCGCGGCGACGGCGCCCGGCCCCACCTTCCGGGCCACGAGGCGGTTGCGCACCAGGAAGGCGGACTCCACCAGGCCGAAGGCGAGGTAGGCGAACGAATAGGCCACCAGCACGTAGGCCGGGTGGAAGCGGGTGCCGATGACCACGCCACTGGCGAGCACCAGCATCAGGACGATGGCCGAACGGCGCGACAGCCGCAGGTCCTTGAAGGTCCGGTAGCGAACGGTGGACACCATCAGCAGCGCGAGCAGCGTCGCCGCCACCGCCACGGGGCCCCGGGCCGAGTCCTCGAGCCCCTCACCCGCCGTGGCGGAATGGTGGGCGAGGATCATCGACACGAGCACGCCCGCGGCCAGCGGAATGGGCAGGCCGACGAAGAAGCTCCCGCCACCGCCCTGGGGGCTGCGCATGGCGAGCACGTTGAAGCGCGCGAGCCGCAGCGCCCCACACGCCGCGAAGGCGAAGGAGAGGAACAGGCCGAGGAAGCCCAGGGGCTCGAGTGCCCACTTGTAGACCAACAGGGCGGGCGCGGCCCCGAACGAGATGACGTCCGCCAGGCTGTCGAGCTGCATTCCGAAGTCGCTCTGCGTCTTCGTCAGGCGGGCGACCCGGCCGTCGAACCCGTCGAAGAACATGGCGAAGAGGATGGACAGGGCCGCCTGATTGAACTGCGCCGGGCCCGGCTGCCCCGCGCAGAGAATCATGGCGTAGAAACCACAGAGGATGGAGGAGACCGTGAACAGGTTGGGCAGGACGAACATCAACTTGTGGGGTCTCATCGTTCTCCTGACTCCATGTGTCGGCCACTGGCCGTTCCAGTGAAAGCCGGGGGAGAACGAATCATACCAGGGTTTTATTTGCCCGGTCTTCGCGGAGGGCCGATGGACGCGGTGCGTTGGACATCCTGGGTGCTGCTCGCCGTACTCATCCTGTTGGGTATCAACGGTCTCTGGGTGCTCGCCGTGCGCTGGTGGTACCGGCTGCGCACCCCCGCGCCCGAGCGGCTGAAGGTCCGCTGCCAGGATGGTTGGGAATTGACCGTGCACGTGCGGCGCGCCGCGCACCGGCGCTTCGAGGAGCCCGTGCTGCTGTGCCACGGGCTCGCCGCCAACCGGTGCACCTTCGACTTCGAGCCGCCCTACTCCCTGGCCCACGCCCTGTCCGAGGCCGGCTTCGACTGCTTCAGCGTGGAGTGGCGCGGCATCGGCCACTCGCGGCCCTCGCCCCGCGGCCGCCGCTGGTCCGAGGTCACGGTGGACGACATCGTCGCCCAGGACGCGCCCGCGCTCATCGAGCTGGCACTCGCCCAGACGGGGGCCCGGCGCGCCCTCTGGGTGGGCCACTCGCTGGGAGGGCTCGTGGGCTACGCGGTGGCGCAGGGCCCCACGGGCGAGAAGCTCGCGGGACTGCTCACCCTGGGCTCGCCGGTCTTCTTCCCGCCGGATCCCCTCATCCGCCGGCTCATCCGCGTGGGCAACCGGGCCGCGTGGCCCCGCGGCTTGCGCAACGAGTGGCTGAGCCGCTCGCTGGCGCCCTTCCTCGGCTACGTCACCCTGCCCATGTCCGACGTCATCATCAACCCGCGGCACATCCTCCCGCCCACCCAGCGCAAGGTCTACGCGAACATGATGGCGTCGATGAGCCGCAACGTGCTGCGGCAGTTCCAGGATTGGATCGACCACGACGCCTTCCGCTCCTTCGATGGGAGCGTGGACTGGCGCGCGGGGCTCGCCAAGCTCTCGCTGCCGGTGATGGTGATGGGAGGGAGCATGGACCGGCTCGCCTCGCCCAAGAACCTGCGCGCCCAGTTCGAGCTGGTCGGCTCACCGGACAAGAAGCTCCACGTCTTCGGCTGCGAGCGCGGCGACAAGATGAACTACGGGCATGGAGATCTGCTCTTCGGCACGGGCGCCCCGCTCGAGGTCCACCCGGAGATCCGCGGCTGGCTGGTGGCCCACGCCACGCCCCTGCGTCAGGGAGAGACGCTCGCCACACAGGCCAGCGCGGGGACCGTCTCCCTGCCCTGACCCGTCACGCGGCCCAGCGTCACCCCGGTGGCGCCCTCACAATCCGCCACCACGAGCCCCGCGGCGTTGTCCCTCGCCGTGAGCGCGTCCACCCGCAGCACCCCGTCCACCATGGCGACCAGCGCGGGCCCTCGGGAGCCGCGCACCTCCACGCCCACGGCCGTCACCTCGCCCAGCGTCTCCGCCCACACCCCGGCCTCCCGGCAGGACTCCAGCGAGGCCTCGCGCAGCACCACCTGGGAGCCCTGCGCCGCCAGCACACCCACGCCCGCGGCGTCGCGCACCACGAGCCCCTCCACCTCCACCCGGATGTCGCGCAGGTGCAGCCCGTCCCCCGCCTCCCCGTCCCGCGTCGTCAGGCGGGTGAGGACCGCCCGCTCCAGCCGGAGCCTCCCGCGCGTGGCCATGACGCCGTACTCCTCCGCCCCATCCACCCGGAGGCCGCGCAGCACCGTCTCCGAGGCCACCAGCGACACCCCGCCGTAGGCACCACTGCCCAGCACCACCGTGTCCTCCAGCTCCGCCTGGGAGCCCACGAGCGCCACGCCCGCCCGCACCGCCCGCACCGAGGTGAAGCCCCACCCCTCCAGCGTGGCCTTCATGGACTGGAGGCCGAACTCGTGGCCCGTGACGGTGACGTCCTCGAGCCGCAGCGTGCCCCGCTGGACGAAGAGCCCCACCTCGCGCCCTCCCTCCACCGACACGTGCCGCAGCCGCACCCGCCCCGCCTCCTGGTAGAGCGCCGTCTGGGGCCCCCGGAAGCGCACGGACTCCAGCTCCGCCTCCGCGCTCCGCGCCTCCACGCCCCGCCGGTAGGAGCCCGTGAACGTGGCCCCCCGCATCTCCGCGCGCGAGCCCGCCCCCAGCAGCACCCCCACCGCTCCCGTCCCCTCCGCCTCGAAGCCGCCTCCCTCCACCGTGAGCTGCCCCGACTCCATCCGCACCGCTCCCTGCCCCTGCCCCCGGAAGCGCACCCCCTCCAGCCGCACCACCCCTGACGCTTCCAGGCCCCAGGTTCCGCCCTCGACCACCAGGTCCTTCAAGCGGACCCCTCCCGGCGCCCGGATCACCGGCTCCGTCCCCGGCCCGTGCAGCACCGGGTCCGCTCCCGCCCCCACCAGCTCCCACCCGGCCGGCAGGACGAACGGGCCCACGTAGCGCCCTGGCGCCAGGTGCACCCGGACCGGAGCACCCCCTCCCGGCACCCGAGCCAGCACCTCGGACAGGGAGGTGAAGGGCCGCGCCCGCGAACCGTCCCCGGCCCCGCCGCGGGCCCCGTCGACCCACACCTCGGAGGGTCCGGCCGGCGAGACGGGGGCGATCACCCGGTCGGTGGCACAGCAGGCCGGAAACGTCAGGAAGAGGATCATCAGCAGGCGGCGGAGCATTCGATCGCACACACTATTACCTGCCGGCCTTTCGTGCCCCTCGGGATCAGCGGACGCCACGCAAATGATCGAAATGACAAAGAAAAACCCTCTCAATCGATCACATCCACACCTCGCGGGTCATGAGACCCACGGCGCGCGTCTCCGAGGAGCGCGGAACGTGCTTCTCCTCTCTAGAGGAGCCCGGTGAACCGTCAAATTCCTCGCGGATCGCGCGCAGGCCGATCTACCGGCCTCGCAATGGTTGCCAGCATTGACAGACAAAAGAGCGATTTGTTACCAACCTCGGACTTTCGAATTTCAACGCTGACGGAGGAGAGCGCGGATGACCAAGGCAGAGCTCGTGGAGGCGGTGGCGGCGCAGTCGCGGCTGACGAAGAAGTCGGCGGCCGAGATTCTCGACATCGTCTTCGCCAACATCGGCAAGGCGGTGAAGAAGGACCAGCGCTTCAGCTACCCCGGGTTCGGCACCTGGTCGGTCCGCACTCGCAAGGCGCGGAAGATCCGCAACCCGCAGACCAACGAGATGATGAAGCTCAAGGCCTCGAAGACGATCGGCTTCCGGCCCGCCAAGGAGCTGAAGAACTCGCTGTAGTCCGCCGGAGCCCGCGCGCGCGCTCCGACCTCACCGGGGGCGTCGTCCGATCGGACGGCGTCCTTCGCGTTGGGAGACCCCGGCCGGCACCGGCTCGCGCTGAACGAACGAGGGCTCCTCACCGGACTCCGTGGGGCCCAGCTCGTCGAGCGGATCCACCGGCTCCCCGCCCCGCCACAGCTCGAAGTGCAGGTGCACGCCGGTGGCCAGGCCCGTCTTGCCGGCCGCGCCCACCACGTCCCCCTCCTCGAGCACCTCGCCGGGCGTCACCAGCACCCGCGACAGGTGGCTGTACCGGGTGGTGATGTTCCCGTCGTGCTGGAGGATGACCTGGTTGCCGTGCGAGCCGTTCCACCCCGCCCGCACCACCACGCCCTTGGCCGCCGCCGAGACGAGCTGGCCCCGCTTCGCCGCGAGGTCCAGGCCCAGATGATCCCTCTCCTCGCCCGTGATGGGGTGCACCCGGTTGCCGAAGACGCTGGTGATGACGACCGGGTCCACCGGCCAGATGAACCGGGCGGGCTTCTTCGAGGGCTTGAGCTGCAGCAGGCGCAGCTCGGCCATGCGCACCGCGAGCTGGTCCATCCGGGCGAGCACCGCGTCGGCCAGGTCCGCGGGCATGTCCCCGTAGGTGCGCGCGTCCTCCTCCAGCTCGGCCTCCAGCGTCACCCGGGCGCGCACCACGTCCAGCGAGGACGTCTTGCGCGCGGACTGGCTCAGGAAGGCGTCCAGGGTGGTGTTCATCTCCCGCCAGTTGAGCACCTGGGCGTCCGGCATGGGGCTGCCCCGCTGCACCTGCGAGCGCGTGGCGCGCGCCTGCGTGGCGAAGGTGGCCAGGGCGTCCCGCAGCTCCTGGGACACCGGGGCATCCACCCGCGAGCCCTTCCGCCTCGCCTGGGGCATGCGCTGGGACGTCCCCCCCGGGGACACGGCCTCCGCGCCCGCGTCCACCCGCGAGGACCCGGTGTCCTGGGAGTACAGCTCGGCGAAGCTCATCTTCTGCCGCGCGCGAGGAGCGGCACACGCCGACAGGAGGAGCAGCAGGAGGGCGGCAAGACGACGCAAGGCACCGCCAGTCTACCAACCTCCCGGGAATCGGCCAGCCATCGTCCGGAAGTCCTGGCCGGGCGTCTCACCGGAGGCACTCCCGGTATGGGCTCCAGCCCCGGGAGGTCGGATGAGCTGTCCTGTGAGGTAGTGGAAACCGCTTTACGTCCGAGGTCGGTTTTGTCATAGAGCATCCCCGTGTCGCGCGAGTCGATGGAGTCGAAGCGGAAGCGGGCGGTGGACGTCCTGGACCGGCTGGAAGAGGCCATGCCGGACGTGCGCATCGAGCTGGACTATCGCAACCCCATGGAGCTGCTGGTGGCGGTCATCCTCTCCGCCCAGTGCACGGACAAGCGGGTGAACAGGGTCACCCCCGCGCTCTTCCAGCGCTTCCCGGATGTGTACTCGTACGCCCGGGCCACCGCGGAGGAGGTGGAGCCCTACATCCAGACGTGCGGCCTGTACCGCGCCAAGGCGAAGAACATCATCGCCGCCGCTCAGGCCCTGGTGGACGAGCATGGGGGCGAGGTGCCCCGCTCGCGCGCCCTGCTCGAGGAGCTGCCGGGCGTGGGCCGCAAGACGGCGGGCGTGGTGTGCATCCACCTCGGCGGCGACGATGCCTTCCCCGTGGACACGCACGTGAAGCGGCTCGCCTACAGGCTGGGCTTCTCCCGCCACGAGGACCCGGACAAGGTGGAGCTGGACATGCAGGCGCTGCTGCCGCCGGAGCGGTGGGCCAAGGGCCACCAGCTCCTGGTCTGGCACGGGCGGAGGACCTGCCTGGCCCGGGCGCCCGCGTGCGAGCGCTGCCCGGTGGCCCACCTCTGCCCGAAGAAGGGCGTACGGACCTAGGCCGTCGGCCGGTCCTCGCGAGACGACTTCACGCGCTTCATCCGCTTGCGGATGAGCTCGCGCTTGAGCGTGGAGACGTGGTCCACGAAGACGGTGCCGTTGAGGTGGTCCGTCTCGTGCTGCACCGCGATGGCCAGCAGCCCGTCACACGTCAGCGTCTGCTCGCGCCCCTCGGGGTCCAGGTACTTCACCGTCACCACCGCCGCGCGGTCCACGTCCTCGGCCTCGCCGGGGATGGAGAGGCACCCCTCGGTGTAGGTCGTCTTCCCCTCCAGCGCGATGAGCTCCGGGTTGATCATCGCCAGCGGCTGGGACTCGGGCTGGCGCGGCCGGGTGTCCAGGACGATGACCCGCTGCAGGATGCCCACCTGCGGCGCGGCGAGCCCCACGCCATCGGCGGCGTACATGGTCTCGAACATGTCCTGGACCAGGGTGCGGATGGAGTCGTCCACCCGGGCCACCGGCCTGGCTTTCTGCTTCAGGAGGGGGTCGGGCCAGATGAGGATTTCGCGAACCATGGCGCCCCTCTTAACTCCCTGAAAGCGGCCGGGCAACCGGCCCGCGGGGCCCGTCCGCCCGCTCCGTCACCCGGATGGCGGTACGCCCCTGCCCGCTCTTTCTTCTACCCAGGCTTCAGTTTTCCAGTAGAGTGGTTTTCACGGGGAGTGCGTGACAGGAAAACCATCGGGCGGCTTTCCACCGGGCGAGCGGCGAGGCACACTGGGTTCAATTCGGTATTCCCCGGTAGACCGGTTCAGGAGGGATTCGCCGTGCTCCGGAAGATCGCGCTGCTGTCGACCCTGGTGCTGTGCGCTTGCGAGCCCTACGCCTCGCCCGCTCCGAACATCGTCTCCATCGAGCCCGAGGAGGTGGTGAGCGGTGAGGCGGCGACGATCGCCATCCAGCTCGATACCCCACTGCCGGTGAAGGTGGACTACGGCGCGCGGACGGCCACCGTGGTGATGCCGACCTTGCGGATTGGCGGGCAGACGGTCATCCCCACCTACGAGGAGCAGGAGGGGACGCTGCTGGCCCACCTGCCCGGAAGCCTGTCCGCCGGGCTCCAGGACGTCCAGCTGGAGTTGGAGGACGGCAGCGGCTCCATCCGCGAGCAGGGTCTGAAGGTGCTCCCGCTGCCCCCGGAGATGGAGCCCCGGACCGCGGACGGCTCGACGGACCCTGGCACCGAGCCAGGCGGGGGCAGGTCCCTGCGCGTCACGGACGTGCGCATCGAGCCCATCCCGGATCAGATCCGCGGCGTCCCGTTCTCCATCACCCTGCGGGTCGAGGGCCCCGAGGCCGCCCTCTTCGAGGGCCAGGTGCAGCTGTCCACCAACAAGGGGCGCATCAGCCCGAACCTGAGCAGACCCTTCAGCAAGGGCCTGCGGCTGGAGCAGGTCGTCCTCGACAAGCCGGGCAACAACGTGGTGCTCACCGTGCGCGTCGGCGCCACCCTCGTGGCCCAGTCCAATCCCTTCAAGGTCTCGCCCAAATAGGACGGGCCGGCGGCACGCGGCCGCCGCTCAGTCCAGCAGGCTGCGGGCGTACTCCTCGCGCAGCCGATCGTCCGCGAGCGCCCGCGCCGCCTCGGCCAGCGCGGTGGAGATCTGCTGGGCCCGGTGCTGGAGCGCGGGATCCGGATGCCCCGCGAAGCGCAGCGGGTGGAACTCGGTGGTGAGCAGCTCGTAGGCGCGCTTCACCTCCTCGCTGCCCGCCGAGCGTGAGAGCCCGAGCACGGTGAAGTAGTCCGCCTCCTGGATCTCCTCGAACTTGGATTCCAGCCGGCGCACGTCCAGCTCGCCCGGTGCGTCCTGCTCGGAGTCCGAGGGCTGGGAGGCGGGACGCAGGGTGATGAGACCCAGGGCCCGTGCCACCGCGAGCGCCTTGAGCGCGGTGTCCTGCGGCATGCCCGCGCCCAGCAGCAGCTGCTCGAGCGTCTGCTCTCCGTCGATGTCCTCGAGCAGCCGCAGCTCGCGCGAGGAGAGCCCGAAGGCCTCCGGGGCGGGCTCGGGCTCGCCGCGGACGACCACGGCGCGCAGCCCCCCGGCCGCCTCCACGAGCGAATCGCTGGAGACCCCGTTGCGCAGGGACTCGGCCAGCAGGTGCAGCAACGGCCGGGTGGAGGCGGCGAGCGCCACCTCGTGCGGAGGCAGCTCCTCGGTGAGCCGGTACAGCGACGAGGGCTCGGAGAGCGCATCCAGGGCCACCTGCTCGGTGTAGCGCTGCACCAGCGGGACGAGCTCGTTCTCGCGCAGGTAGCCGCGGCTGCGCATGGCGTCGAGCATCGGCCCCGTGGCGGCACTGCGCACCAGGCGCAGCTCGTTCTCCTGGCGTGCGTCGATGAGCCCATCCGCCCGCGCCCGGTCGACGAGCGACTCGTCCGGCGCAGAGGACACCGCGCCCACCAGCGCTCCATCCTTCAACCAGAGGATGCGCAGGGCTCCCGCCACCTTGAGCTCGAGGCGGATCTGCGCGCGCGCCTCCTGGAGCCGGGTGACGAGCCGCGCGAGCCCCTCCGGGTTGACGCCGCCGGAGCGGGGAATGTCCACCTCGAACCGGCCCGGCACCTGGATGGAGACGATCGCCGCGCGGGCCCGGGCCGCCAGCTCCTCGGCCTCGGCGCGCACCCGGGCGACCGTCTGCTCGGCCTCGCGCAACGCCTTCTGCTCGGCCTCGCGGTGGGCCTGCTCGGCACGCGCCAGCCGCTCGGCCGTCTCCGCCTGGGCCTGGGCCCGCGTCGCCTCGAGCCGCTCCACCTCGTGGGCGAGGAACTCGCGCTCCTCCCGCTCCTGGGCCAGCGTCTGCGTGAGCCGCTCCGCCTCCGCCCGCGCCTCGCGGACCCGCGCCGCGTGCTGGGCCACCGTCTCCTCGAGGCCGGACAGCCGCGACTCCAGCTCCGCGCGCACGCGCGCCAGCTCCTCGCGCGCCTGGGACTCGGCCTCGGCACGGGCTTCCGATTCGGTGCGGGCCCGCTCCGCCTCCCCGGCACGCTCCTCCGCCTCCGCGCGGGCCTGCTTCTCCTCCGCCGCCTTCGCCTGCGCGGCGGCACGCGCCTTCTCCGCGCGCTCGGCACGGGCCTCCGCCTCGGCGCGCTGCCGCTCCGCCGTCTCGGCCCGCGTCTCCGCTTCCGCCCGCGCCCGCTCCTGCTCCCCGGCGTACCCGTCCGACGTGCTCCGCGCCTTCTCCGCGCGCTCGACACGGGCCGCCAGCTCGGCCCGCTGCCGCTCCGCCGTCTCGGCCCGCGCCTCCGCGTCCGCCCGCGCCCGCTCCTGCTCCTCGGCCCGCGCGAGCGCCTCGGCACGCTCCTGCTCCGCCTTGACGGCTCGCGCCTCCGCCCGCGCCCGGGCCTTCTCCATCGCCTCGGCGCCCAGCTCCGCCTTGGCCCGGACACGCGACTCCGCCTCGGCCTTCGCCTCCGCTTCGGACCGAGCCTTCTCCGCCGCCTCGGCCCGTGCTTCCGCCTCGGCGCGGGCCTTCATCTCCGACTGCACGCGCGCATCCGCGCTGGTGCGCGCACGGGCCTCCACCTCGGCCCTCGCCTTCTTCTCGGCGGTGACTCGCGCCTCCGCCTCGGCCAGCGCCTTCTCCGCGTCGGCGAGCCGCTCCTCGGCCGCCACCCGCGCCCGCGACTCGGCCGCCAGGCTGGACTCGGCCTGCGTACGGGCCTGGAACTCCGCCTCGGCCCTCGCCTCCGCTTCCGCCCGGGCCTTCGCCTCCTTCTCCCCGCGCGCCGTCACCTCCTTGCGCGCCCTCGCCTCCCCGTGCGCCCGCGCCTCCCACTGCTCGCGGGACTTCGTCTCCGCCTGGGCCCGTGCCTCCACCTCCGCCCGCGCCGCCTTCTCCGCCTCGAGCCGCGCTTCCACCCGCGCCCGGGCCTCCGCCTCGGACGTGGCGCGCTGCTCCGCCTCGGCCCGCAGCCGCTCCCGCGCCTCGGCCTTCTCCCGCCACTCGGCGGCCTGCTGCTCGAGGGCCTCGAGTCGCTGGCCCAACTGGGAGAGCTGCTCCTCCCGCCGCGGCCCCAGCTCCGCCTCCCGCGCCCGCGCCGCCTCCAGCTGCCGCTCCACCTCGGCACGCAGCGAGGCCTCCTGGCCCCGCTCCTCCGCCAGCGCCGTGAGCCGCGTCCGCTGCGCCTCGGCCTCGCGCCGCAGCGACTCCTCCCGCGCCCCCGCCTCCTGCTTCAGCCGCTCCACCTCGGCACGCAGCGAGGCCTCGCTCTCGCGCGCCGCCGCCACCTCCCGCTCCAGCGACTCCCGCCGCGCGTCCGGCACCTCCGGCCGCGTCTCCAGCGAGGCACGCAGCCGGGCCACCTCCGCCTCGAGCTCCGTGCTCCGCTGCTCCGCCTCGCGCCGGCACGCCACCGCGCCATCCCGCTCGGACAGCACCTGGGAGATCCGGCGCTCCGCCTTCATCAGGCGCACTTCCAGCACCGCCACCGCGTCATCCGCCGGCAGCGACGTCACATCCGGCGCATCCGCCGCCCCGGGCACCGGCCGCAGCGGGAACTTCGACGTGGTCTCCAGCGACTTCTTCTTCGCCGGCGCGCCTTCCTCCCCGTCCTCCCGCGCCTCTTCCGGTGCCGCCTCCGCTACCGGCTCGGCCTTCGCGGGCTCGGCCTTCACCTCTTCGGCTCGCACCGGCTCGGCCTTCACCGGCTCGGCCTTCACCGGCTCGGCCCGAGGCGCCCCGGCGGGCTCGGAGTCGAACCAGTCCGCGCCCACGCTCTCCTGGTGCGGCTCCTCCCACCCCTCGGGCGCGTCGCCCTCGGACGGCAGCGGCGCATCCTCTGGCACCGGCTCCAGGTCCGAGCCATCCAGGGGCCGCACGGACATGGGCGTCTTCGGGACGTCGAAGAACCCCTCCTCCCCGAGTTGCGGCCCCGCCTTCTTGTGCGGCTCGGCGGAAGGAGCCGCCTCCGGCGCACCCGACGCCGCCCGCTCGCGCGCCAGCGCCGCTTCGATCTCCTGCTGGGCGAGGCGCTCGGCTTCCGCGCGGGCCTCCGCCTCCACGTCCACGACCTTCACCGCCGGCAGCGGAGGCAGCGGAGGCAGCGAGGCCAGGGGCACCACCGGCTCCGGCACCGTCCCCGACACGGGCCCGAGCTCCACGGGAGTCGGGGCCGTGATGATGGGAATCGCCGAGCCCATCGCGGGCGTCCGCGCGAAGAGCCCCGCCGGGGAGGACTCGGGCAGCGAGGAGTCCTCCTGCTTCATCCGGCGCCGGGCGGCGGCCTCGCGGCGCACCTCCTCCTCCATGCGCCGCATCTCGTCCTCGTCGGGGCCCGGACGCGCCTGCACCGGCACCTGGACCGACCCGGCCACCGCCTGCTCCGTCGCGCCGAAGAGGGACTCCGCCTCACCGCCAGGATCCGGCTCGGACCCCCCCGGGACCTTCGGAGCCGGGGCCTCCACCCCGGGCGCGAGCGCTGGCACCGTGGCCACCGCCTGCTCCGTCTGCGAGAAGAGATCCTCGGCATCGAGCGAGGACTGGGACGGCCGAGGCTCGTCCGCCTTCGGCAGGTCATCGAAGAGCGCGTGCTCCAGCGCCGCGTTGCGGCCGGAGCCGGCGGACCTGTGGACGAGTCCCGGGGGCCCGGACTGCGCGGGAGCGGGGGCCTCCGGCTCCACGTCGTCCTTCACCGCGAACCAGGCCTCCGGGCCCGCGGGCGAGGCGATGACCGTGGCCACCTGCGCCACGAAGCCGGAGCCATCCAGGGGCAGGGGCGCCACCGGGGCGGCACTGCCGGGCACGGACTCGCCGAGCAGCAGCACGCGGGCGAGCCGCATGTCCGGGTGCTGGCCGAGCTCGTCCAGGACGAGGTGGCCCCGCCCCCCCTCCATGCCGGGCGCGAGAATCATGAGCGTGGGCAGGTGGTGGCCAAAGGCAATGAGGGCATCCGCCACCGAGGTAGCGAGAATGACCTCATGGCCCTCGCGTGCGAGCAGACGCCGCACGGTGGCGATGGTGGCGATGTCGTCGTGGACGAGGAGGACCGATTCGGCCATTGGAATCGCGGGCGAGTCTACAGCATGGCCGCCGGATCCACGTCGATCGTGACACGCACGGCGGAGGGAATGTCGACCAGCTTCGCCTCCAGGCGGGCGAGCAGCGGGGCGAGGGCCGCGTGGGTGGGGGCCTTGAGGAGCAACTGCCACCGGGTGCGGCCCCGAATCCGGGCTATGGGCGCCACGGCGGGCCCCAGCAGGCGCACCCCCCACGAGGCCGGGGGCATCTGCCGGGAGAGGAAGTCCCCGAGCTGCCGGGCCACGCTGGCCGTCTGCTCGGCGCTCTCGCCCTCGAGCCGCACCGCCGCCATGCGGGTGTAGGGCGGCCAGGCGAGCACCTTGCGCCGCTCCAGCTCCCGCTGGGCGAAGCCGTCGAAGTCATGCACGAGCATGCGCTTCACCGGGTCCGCCTCGGGGTTGTAGGTCTGCACGAGCACCCGCCCCGGGTCCTTCCCGCGCCCGGCCCGCCCCGCCACCTGGGTGAGGAGGTGGAAGGTGCGCTCGGCCGCGCGGAAGTCCGGGATGGCCAGCGAGGTGTCCGCCATCACCACGCACACCAGCGTCACCCCGGGGAAGTCGTGCCCCTTGGCCACCATCTGCGTGCCCACCAGCACGTCGATCTCCCGGCGCGCGAAGGACGCGAGCATCTCCGTGAGACGCTCGGCGCTGGTGGCCGAGTCCCGGTCCAGCCGCGCCACGCGCGCCTGGGGAATCCGCTCGGCGACCTCCGCCTCCACGCGCTCGGTGCCGATGCCCATCTTGAGCAGCGGCCCGGTGCACTCGCGGCAGTGGTCCGGCAACGGGTGGGCCACGCCACAGTAGTGACACACCACCCGGTTCTGCGAGCGGTGGTAGGTGAGGCACACGTCGCACTCGGAGCACTTCACCGAGGTGCCGCACACCTCGCAGAGGAGGAAGGTGCTGTGGCCGCGGCGGTTGAGGAAGAGGATGACCTGCTGGCCCTTGGCGATCGTCTCCGCCATGGCGTCGAGCAGCGGCGCCGAGAGGATGGGCGCCTCCTCCTGCACGAGCGGCTCGCGGGGACGCTCCTGGCGCAGGTCCACCAGACTGATGGAGGGCATGGGCCGGTCATCCACGCGGTTCTCGAGCACGAGCTTGCGGTAGCGGCCGCGGCGGGTGTTCTCCAGCGTCTCCAGCGAGGGCGTGGCCGAGCCGAGCACCACCACCGCCCCGGCCTGCTTGGCGCGCACCACGGCGAGGTCGCGCGCCTGGTAGCGCAGCTTGTCCTCCTGCTTGAAGGAGGGATCGTGCTCCTCGTCCACCACCACGAGGCCGAGGTTCTCCACGGGAGCGAACACCGCCGAGCGCACCCCGACGGCGATGCGCACCGTGCCCTTGCGCAGGGCCTGCCAGTGGAAGAGGCGCTCGCGGTC